>JAURPT010000100.1 GCA_030836535.1 Alphaproteobacteria bacterium | reverse complement strand
TACCATCCTGTCGAAGAATACGGCCATTCGCTGGTCTGGTGAAAACGGTGATGAAGACTGGCGCATCAACATCGTCGACACACCAGGCCATGCCGACTTTGGCGGCGAAGTGGAACGTATCCTCTCCATGGTTGATTCCGTGTTGTTGCTGGTTGATGCCGCAGAAGGCCCCATGCCGCAAACACGCTTTGTAACCATGAAGGCGCTGGAACGCGGCCTGCGCCCCATCGTGGTGGTCAACAAGGTGGACCGCACCGGCGCGCGGCCGGACTGGGCTGTTGATCAGACCTTTGACCTGTTCGACCGCCTCGGCGCTACTGAAGAACAGCTGGACTTTCCGGTGATCTATGCCTCTGCCATTCAGGGTTGGGCGGGTCATGACCCGGGCGACCATGCCAAGGATATGATGCCGCTGTTCCAGTCGATCGTGGACAATGTGCCCGTCCCGGATGTCGACCTGGATGGCCCGTTCCGCCTGCAGGTTACCTCGCTGAACTATTCATCCTATGTGGGCGTTATCGGCATTGGCCGGGTTCAGCGCGGCACGGTGGCGAAGAATAGCCGCGTGACGGTTGTTGGTGCCGATGGCGAAAGCCGCTCGGGCCGTATGCTGCAGATTATGGGTTTTCACGGGCTTGAGAAGGTCGAGATGGAAGAGGCACAGGCAGGGCAGATCATCGCCTTTACCGGTATTGATGGTCTGTCGATTTCCGACACGGTTTGCGATCCCGAATATCCAGAGGCGATGGAGCCACTGGTTGTTGATGAACCGACGATCTCCATGAATTTCCTAGTCAATGATTCGCCGTTTGCGGGTCGCGAAGGCAAGTTCGTCACCAGCCGCAAATTGCGCGAACGGCTGGAAGAAGAACTTATCCATAATGTTGCGTTGCGGGTGGAAGACACCGAAGACCCAAATCGCTTCAAGGTCTCTGGCCGTGGTGAGTTGCATCTTGCGATCCTGATCGAGACCATGCGTCGTGAAGGCTACGAGCTTGGCGTGTCCCGCCCTGAAGTGATCATGAAGGAAGAAGACGGCCAGATTATGGAGCCGTGGGAAAGCCTGACGCTTGACGTGGAAGAAGACCATCAGGGCTCGGTGATGGAAAAGATCGGCGAACGCAAGGGTGAGCTAAAAGACATGGTCCCCGACCAGCAGGGTCGTGTGCGGCTGGACTATATGATCCCCACCCGCGGGCTGATTGGTTTCCGGTCTGAATTCATGACGGCTACCTCGGGTACGGGTTTGATTTATCACAGCTTCGACCATTATGGCCCGCGTGCCCAAGGCTTGGTCGGCAGCCGCATCAATGGCGTGCTGATCTCCATGGTGCCCGGTAAGTCGCTCGCCTATTCCCTGTTTAACCTGCAGGAACGAGGGCGCTTGTTCATTGGCCATGCCACCGAGGTTTATGAGGGCATGATAATCGGTATTAACAGCCGCGACAATGATCTGGCCGTAAACCCCATCAAGGGTAAGCAGCTGACGAATATTCGTGCTGCGGGCTCCGACGAAAATCTGATCCTGACTCCGCCCATCCCGGTGACGCTGGAATATGCGCTGGAGTTCATCGAAGACGATGAACTGGTCGAGGTAACGCCGGATTCCATCCGCCTGCGCAAGAAGTACCTGACCGAAAACGCCCGCAAAAAGGCCGCCCGCGCCGCGTAGAATAGCGCGTCCTGCCTATTTGTCGTTTCATCATTGGTTTTGTCTCTGCTATCAATTTCTTCAGGTGAAGAATTTGAAGGGGACATAGCGTGAGCACCATGATGGACGCTGATCCGCTAACACTGGTTGCGGGCATGGCTGGCGACAAAACCGCCGTAATTGATGATCGTCCGGATGGCACCGTTCTGACCTGGACATTTGCGGAGCTGGAAGAACAGTCCAACCGTCTTGGTCATGCTTTGCAAGGCCTGGGGTTGGAGCGCGGCACCAAGGCCATTTGGTGCGGGCGCAATTCGCAGTGGATCATTGCGAGTATGCAGGCGATGCGCAAAATCGGTGCCGTGGCGGTGCCGTTGAACTATCGCCTGTCTGCAGAAGAAGCGGCTTACATCATCGATAATTCCGACTCTGAATATATTGTCGCTGATGCGGAATTCGCGCCGCTGTTGGAAGAAATCCGGACCGACATTCCCAAGATCAAGGCGATCCTGATTTATGACGGCGAGCCCGGCAAAGACATGTTGAACCTGCATGACCTTGTAGAAGCTGCCTCGCCAGGGACGATTCCGTTCGAGCTTGTGGCGGGGGCGCCAACCTCGATGATCTACACGTCTGGCACGACCGGTCGGCCCAAGGGCGCGGTCCGCGAGAATTCCGGCAACCCGGCGCAGGTGAATATGTGGATTGCCGATATCGGCTATACGCCTGATGATATCTACATGCCTACAGGGCCGCTCTATCATTCAGGCCCGGCCTCTTTCATGGCAATTGGCCTGTTGATGGGCCAAACAATTGTGTTGCAGCGGCACTTTGAAGCAGAAGACTGGCTGCGCCTTTGGGACAAGTACAAGATCACCTCGACTTTCTCGGCCCCCACACCGATCCGCCGCATCTGTAATCTGGACCCTGAAATCCTGGCCAAATATGACGTGTCATCCATGCATGTGATGATCGCCAATGCAGCCCCGTGGTCCTACGCACTCAAGAAGGCCTATGTGGAAATTTTCCCGCAAAGCTCGCTGTATGAAGTCTATGGCTCGACCGAGTTGGGTGTGAATACAGTGCTCTACCCGGACTATCAGCTGTCCAAGCCTGGGTCCTGCGGCAAGCCTGTCCCTGGGGTGGAAATTTTCCTGATCGACGAAGACCGCAATGTCATCACTGAGCCCAATGTTCAGGGTGAGCTCTATGTGCGCGGTGAAACGGTGTTCACCACCTATCACAAGGCGCAGGAAAAGTTCGACGAAGACAGCCTGGGCGACATGCAGACGGTGGGGGATATCGCTTACTTCGATGAAGAGGGCTTCTACTATATCTGTGACCGTAAGAAGGACATGATCATCTCCGGCGGCATGAATATCTACCCGGCGGAAATTGAGGATGCCCTGGAGCATCACCCAGACATTCTGGATGCCGCCGTCTTTGGTATTCCCAGCGAAGAATGGGGAGAAAGCGTCCATGCCGTTGTCGTGCCACGCCCGGGCGCCGGGTTGACGGAGGCTACTGTCGATGCCTTCTGCCGTGAACATCTTGCGAGCTATAAAATTCCGCGCTCGCTGGACTTTATGGAAGACATTCCGCGTACAGGCTCTGGCAAGATCCTCAAGCGTGTGTTGCGCGAACCCTATTGGAAAGACCATAACAGCCAGGTGCTTTAACCTGGTCATCCCCCCAACTGAAGAAAACTGAAGGAACGATAATGCTTAAGGTAGATGGCGGCATTCCCGTCAACATGAATGATGTGAAGGCTCGTGCTGAATGGCTGGAGGCTATTGGTTATGATG
>JAURPT010000099.1 GCA_030836535.1 Alphaproteobacteria bacterium | reverse complement strand
GATAAAGTGAAGACACAGATGGATACCGTAAACACAGACGCCGTTGATATCGCAACCCTGATGCAGGATATGGGCACCGCCGCCCAGGAAGCCGCACGGGTTTTGGCCAACGCCACGACCGAGCAAAAGAACAGTGCCCTGCGCACCATGGCAACCGAGATGCGCGCCAACGCTGCCAGTATTATCGCCGCCAACGAAATTGACCTGACGAATGGCCGCGAGCGGGGGCTTTCCAGCTCGATGCTGGACCGGCTCGCGTTGGATGAAGGTCGGATCGATGGCATTGCCGGCGGGCTGGAGGCCATTGCAGACCTGCCCGACCCCGTCGGCGCCGAAATGGCCCGCTGGGACCGCCCCAACGGGCTGGACATTGCCCGCGTACGCATGCCGCTGGGCGTTATCGGCATCATTTACGAATCTCGCCCCAACGTAACCGCCGACACCGGTGCGCTGTGCCTGAAGGCCGGGAACGCCGCTATTCTGCGCGGTGGCACCGAGGCCGTGAACTCCAACCATGCCATTCTGGCCTGCCTGCATAAGGGGCTGGAAGACGCCGGCCTGCCGCTGGACTGCATCGCGCTGGTGCCGACGCAGGACCGAGCAGCGGTGGGCGAAATGCTGCGCATGGCTGAGAAGATCGACGTCATTGTGCCCCGCGGTGGCCGTTCACTGGTCGAGCGGGTACAGAACGAAGCCCGCGTGCCGGTCTTTGCCCATCTGGAAGGCATCTGCCACACCTATGTGCATGCAGGGGCTGATCTTGCCATGGCGCGCGAGGTGATCGCCAATGCCAAGATGCGCCGTACCAGCATTTGTGGTGCCACAGAAACCCTGCTGGTAGACCGGGCCGTCGCCGCAGAATATTTGCCCGCCATTGCCGATGACCTGATTGGCCTGGGTTGCGAACTGCGCGGCGATGATACTGCCCGTGCCATCGACAGCCGGCTGACGGCAGCCACAGAAGAAGACTGGTCGACGGAATATCTGGAGGCAATCCTGTCCGTGCGCATTGTCGATGACATGCAAGGGGCCATGGACCACATCAACCAATATGGTTCGGGCCATACAGAATCGATCATCACCGATGACGAAGAGGCTGCCGCAACCTTCCTGGGCAAGGTTGGCTCAGCCATCGTCATGCACAATGCCTCCACCCAATTTGGTGATGGCGGTGAATTTGGCATGGGTGCAGAAATTGGCATTTCCACCGGCAAGATGCATGCCCGAGGCCCCGTCGGCGTGGAACAGTTGACCACGTTCAAATATGTCGTGCGGGGGAAGGGCCATACGCGCCCCTGACCGGCGCTGTTTCCATGGTGAACCTGAAAGCAAGTGTGTGGCGCGGCCGAAAGATCGGCCTGATGGGAGGGTCGTTTAACCCCGCCCATCAGGGTCATTTGATGATCTCGCACCAAGCGCTGCTTCACCTGAAGCTAGACGAAGTGTGGTGGCTCGTTTCACCCCAGAACCCGCTGAAGAGCAAGACAGGCATGGCGCCAGAGGAAAACCGACTGGAAGCGGCTTGCCTTGTTGCCAAAGACCGCCGCATCAAGCCAATGCTGCTGGAAAGTGCCTTGGGCACACAATTTACGGCTGATACGCTGGCCACCCTGACGCGTGCGTGCCCCACCGCCCACTTTGTTTGGCTAATGGGGGCGGACAATATGGTCCAGTTCTCCCGCTGGCGAAATTGGGAAAATATCCTGCACACCGTCCCCATTGCGGTTTTTGGCCGACCGCAGTATTCTCTGGGTGCAATGACATCGATGGTGGCGAAGCGATATTCAGCATATCGAGTGCAGGCAAGCGCTGCATCACAGCTCGCTAGTGCCCAACCACCAGCATGGACTTTCATACATTATCGGCACGACCCGATATCGGCGACCCAGCTTAGGGAAGCCCAGCCAGCGTCTGCATCGCCGGCCCCATAGAGGAGTGACACCCATACAACAGGAACACACACAGGCAACCAATCCGTCATCCGGCAAACCCGCAGGGTCCGGTGCGGATACGGTAGAACAATTGCTCGCCATCGTTGAAACCTCGCTCGACGATGACCAGGCGATTGATGCAATCACGATCAACCTCAAGGGTAAAGGCTCTCTCGGGGACTATATGGTTATTGCCAGCGGGCGGTCGGTTCGCCATGTCGGCGCCATTGCCGACCACCTGCTACGCGCCATCAAGGAAAGTGGTGTTGGTTCTGCGCAGACAGAAGGCCAGTCGTCCGGTGACTGGGTGCTGATTGATACCGGTGACATCATCATTCATCTGTTCCGCCCGGAAGTGCGCGAATTCTATAATCTGGAAAAAATGTGGTCGCCCGAACTGTCAGACGCTTCTGACGACGATGACACAGAAGCAGAAGTTGTCTCCTGACCCTATTGGAATCTGTTCTTCATGAAGGTCCAGATCGTTGCCATAGGGCGTGCCAAGGCCGGGCCAGAACGCGACCTGTACCAGCACTATGCGAAAAGGTTGAAGTGGAAGCTCGACCTGCGTGAAATTAACGACCGCAAAACATCCGGCCTGCCCGATGGCAAAGACCGCGAAGCCGAAGCACTGCTTGCAGCCGTGCCGCAGGGGGCCTGCATTGTCGCCCTGGACGAACGCGGCGAAAACCTGACAAGCCCCCAGCTGGCAAAGCGCATTTCGGGCTGGTCAGATGATGGATATAGCCCTATATCGTTCCTCATCGGTGGCGCAGACGGCCATGGCGCGGCAGTTCGACAACAGGCCAGACTGGTGCTGTCCATCGGTAAAATGACATGGCCGCACATGCTGGTGCGCGCTATGTTGGCAGAACAATTATACAGGGCGTGGAGCATTCAGGCCGGGCATCCCTATCACCGGGCCTGATCAACAGGGAACACTGACCACGCAGAAACAGGCAAAGGCAATGACACAAGTGTCAGGCAATAAACAGGCAAACAAAGCATCCCGGCAGGGGCCAGTTATGTTGTGCATTCTCGATGGTTGGGGTCACCGGCGGGAGCGGGAAAACAATGCCTTTGCCCTGGCAAACACGCCGACGCTGGACCACCTCTTCGCCACCTGCCCCCACGCCTTGCTGGAGACATCGGGCGAACATGTTGGCCTACCAGCCGGCCAGATGGGCAATTCTGAGGTAGGCCATATGAATATTGGCGGCGGCCGTATTGTCGCCCAGGACCTGCCAAAGATCGATGCCGCCATTGCCTATGGCAGCCTCGCGGCGAATGCCGAGCTCAATAGTCTCATTGAAAAGGTCAAGGCCAGTGGTGGTCGCTGCCACCTGATGGGCCTGTTATCCCCCGGTGGTGTGCATTCCCACCAGGACCATATTGTTGCCCTGGCTAAGATGCTCAGTGATGCAGGTATACCCGCCATCGTCCACGCCTTCATGGATGGTCGCGACACCCCACCAGACAGCGGCGCTGGTTTTGCCAAGGATGTCGCGGGCCAACTGGCTGGCATTGAAGATGCCTCGATCGGCACCGTTATTGGTCGCTATTTCGCCATGGATCGCGACAAGCGTTGGGACCGTGTTTCCCGCGCCTATGACTGCATCACCCTGGGTGAAGGTAAGCGGGCAGAAGATATCATCACCGCGCTGCAGGACAGCTATGCCATTGAAGAATATGACGAATTCATCCAGCCCTGTGCGCTGGGCGACTATGACGGCATGCGAGATGGTGATGCGCTGATCATGGTGAACTTCCGTGCAGACCGCGCCCGGGAAATACTGACCGCACTGGTCGACCCGGTCTTTGAAGGTTTTGACCGGCAAAAACTGGTCGAGTTCAGTGCCGTGGCCGGCATGGTCTCCTATTCCGCCGCGCTGGATGACTTTGTACCCGCCTTCTTCCCACCGGAAGATCTGCACAATACATTGGGCGAAGTTGTTTCTGCTGCCGGATTGCGTCAGTTGCGCATTGCCGAGACGGAAAAATATGCTCATGTCACCTTCTTTCTCAATGGTGGGGCAGAACATATCTATGAGGGCGAAGACCGTATTCTTGTGCCGTCCCCCAAAGTCGCGACCTACGATTTAGCGCCTGCCATGTCGGCCGCCGAAGTCACAGACGAATTGGTCAAGGCGATCAGTAGCAACAGCTATGACGTGATCATCTGCAATTATGCCAACCCAGACATGGTCGGCCATACCGGCATTTTGTCGGCCGCGATGGAAGCCATGGAAGCAGTGGATGCTGGCCTTGGACGCGTTGTTGAGGCATTGGAAAAGGTAGACGGACAGCTGTTGATTGCAGCTGACCACGGCAATCTTGAACAGATGGTCGACCCGGAAACCGGCGGCCCACATACGGCCCACACCATCGGCAAGGTGCCTGTCATTCTGTTTGGCGCCGCTGATCAACATGCGGTGCAGGATGGTGCCTTGTCAGACCTGGCGCCAACAGTGCTGGAGCTCTTGGGTGTCACCCAGCCTGCGGACATGACCGGCCGCTCTCTGCTCTGCGACGCGGCAACACAGGCCAAAAATGCTGACTGGCAAGCCTCGGCCTAAGACACTTCTTCACTTAGTCAGCCTCGCAATTGTTGCGGGGTTTACCAGCGCGCCCGCTCTGGCTGCGGGGCAGGATGACACCAAAAGCGTGTCGCAGCAGCGTCTGGAAAAGCTGGAACAGGAAATCTCGACCAGTGAACAGAAAGCAGAGGAAATTGCCCGCGACGCCGCCACCGTTCGCAAGGCCTATAGCGCCCTGCAGAAGAAGATGGTCGGCCTAGCCGCTGAAGTACGCACCGTCGAAGAAGACATAGACGCAGCCAATAGCCGCCTGGCAGAGCTGGCCATCGCCGACCGGGACGCCTCCCTTGCCTTGGAAGAGCAAGCAGCAACCATGGCGCAGACATTGGCCGCTATGCAACGGCTGTCACAACGGCCGACATCGGCCCTGATTACCAAGCCGGAGTCCATTGAAACCATGGCCCGCACAAGCCTGCTGTTTGACGCTATCCTGCCGCCACTTCGCGCCCAGGCTGAGGCGTTGCGGCAAAAAATTGATGCCGTGGATGTCATTCGCAATGACATTCAGCAGGCACGGTCAGCCTTGCAGGAACGTCAGGACAAGCTGGATGGCGACCGCAGCCAGCTTGCCCGCTTGGGCGAAGAAAAAAAGCGGCAACAAAGGGCGCTCGGTCGCGCGTTGAAACAAGAACAGGCGCGCATTGCAGCACTGACCCGCGAAGCCAAAGACCTGGAAGACCTGATGCAAAAGTTAAGTCTGCCAAAGCGCAGCACGGTGCAGCCGGGGTTTGAAGGCGTCGGCCAACCGCTGGACAGTCTGCCCTTCGCCAGCGCGCGCGGAAAACTGAACCTGCCCGCGCGTGGCATTGTCGTCAGCCGCTTCAACAGCCGTGTCGACCGAGGCATCCGTACCAAGGGTATAGAGGTAGAGACCGGGCCCCGCGCAGAGGTGACATCGGTTTGGGACGGCAATGTGATGTATGCCGGTGTTTTTCGCGACTATGGCCAATTGCTGATCATTTCGCACGGCGACGGGTACCACAGCCTGTTGGCCGGGCTGGGCCGCATAGATGTCGGCCTGAGCCAATGGGTCCTGGCTGGGGAGCCGATTGGCGCCATGGGTACGCAAAACCGCAAAGAATCTGCTATTTCAAGCACCTCAGACCAGAAAAATTCCCCCGAAGCCCGCAAACCACGACTATATTTAGAGCTACGGCAGAAAGGGCGCTCCATTGATCCCCTGCCCTGGATTGCGGTCAGCCAAAGGAAGGTCAAAGGCTAGATGAAGAATTCACCCAACAGGCTTTGGGCCAACGCCCTATTGTCATGTGCCCTACTGTTCAGCGGTTTGTTGATTGCAGCACCTGCAGCACAGGCTGCAGACCGCTCAGATGCTTACCGTCAGCTCAACCTGTTCAGCGACGTATATGCTCGTATCCGCTCAACCTATGTAGAAGAAGTTGAAGACAAGGAAATGATCGAGGCCGCCATCAACGGCATGTTGACCTCGCTCGACCCGCATTCAAGTTATCTGAACCTTGAGCGCTTCGAGGATATGCAAGTGCAAACCAAAGGCGAATTTGGCGGCCTGGGCATCGAAGTGACCATGGAGAATGGCCTGATCAAGGTGATCTCGCCTATCGATGATACACCTGCGCACCGTGCCGGCATTCAGGCAGGAGACTTCATTACCCAGTTGGACGGGGAACCCGTGATGGGTCTGACCCTGTCAGAAGCTGTCGACCAGATGCGCGGCAAACCAGGCACACCACTCATGGTGACCGTTGCACGCAAAGGCGAGCGCCAGCCATTCGATGTAGAAATTGTCCGCGACATCATCAAAATTCGCTCTGTCCGCCACCGTCAGGAAGGCGACACGGCCTATATCCGCATCACGACATTCAACGAACAGACAGAGCCGGGCCTCAAGAAGGCCATTAAAGAACTGACAGAGGAAATCGGTGAAGACATGAATGGCGTTGTGCTGGATCTGCGCAGTAATCCGGGTGGATTGCTGGACCAGGCCATTGCTGTCTCAGACGCCTTCCTCGATCGGGGAGAAATAGTCCAGACCCGCGGCCGTGATCCGCAGGATATTGACCGCTATCACGCCAAGGATGGTGACCTGATCAACGGCCTGCCCATTATTGTATTGATCAATGGCGGTTCCGCTTCGGCGTCTGAAATCGTGGCAGGTGCCTTGCAGGACTATAACCGGGCACTGATTGTCGGCACCAAGTCGTTTGGCAAGGGCTCTGTGCAGACCATTATTCCTCTTGGTAAGGACCAAGGTGCCATGCGCCTGACAACAGCGCGCTATTACACACCGTCCGGCCGATCAATCCAGGCCGAAGGCATTGAGCCGGACCTGATTGTAGAGCCCGCGAAGATCGAAAAATTCAATCGCTCCAACCGTCGTCGCAGCGAAGCCTCCCTACGTGGCCATCTGGAAAACCCGAATGGTGATGAAGAGTTGGAAGATGCTGATGCTGACGACAAGGATGAAGAGGCCTCCGACGACGACAAGGACGCTGTAGAGAAGGCCACCGAAGAAGCCAAGGCAAAAGCCGAGGAAGAGGCCAAGGAAAAAGAGAAAACGAGCACCGATCGGGCGATGGAAGATTATCAGCTCGCCTATGCGCTCGACCTCATTCGTGGTCTGGCCATCATGCAGAAGAATGGCGACAAAAACTGACAGACACGTCAGGGGGAAGCACAGTGACAGACAGATTGCCCTATCGGCCCTGCGCCGGGATGATGCTCGTCAATCATGATGGCCTCGTGTTTGTCGGCGCGCGGCTGGACAACCGGGCCGACGCGTGGCAGATGCCGCAGGGTGGGATCGACGAAGGGGAAGACGCTGCCGACGCTGCCCGGCGCGAGCTAATGGAAGAAGTTGGCACCGACAAGGTAGAAATCATTGCCGAGTCTGAGGACTGGTTGACCTATGACCTGCCGCCAGAGCTCTACGGCAAGATTTGGAAGGGCCGCTATGGCGGGCAGAAGCAGAAATGGTTTCTGATGCGCTTTACCGGTTCGGACAGCGATATCAACATCTTCACCGACCACCAAGAATTTCGCGAATGGCAATGGGCTCCTGTCGATACGCTGGTGGACCGCATCGTCCCCTTCAAAAAAGAGCTATATCAGCAGGTGATTGACCGGTTTGCCACGATTATAGAGCGGGAATTCGGCTGATCAGGCAGCTTTGTCGAACTGGCTGCGGTGGCGCCGGAAAGCAAGCCACATAACAGGCAGCAGTGTTTTGGCCAGCACCCGGTCGGGCTTGAGACCAAAGGCACGCAGGATCATCTTGCCACCCAGTTCAAGGTGGTTACGCGCATATAAGCCCAGAGCATGGCGGTGATAGGCCGCGGCACATTCCTCTTGGTCGTAGGATACGTCCTGCCGACCTGCAATATTGGTCGCGTAATAGGCAAAGGCAAATTCGTCATCGTCCGCCTCGCCAATGCGGCCCAACACGACCCGAATACGCTTTAGAATACTCAGCTTTTCTTCGTCGGCCTCATAGCGTTCGAGGTGACGCCGGAAAAGGCCATAATGGCGCACTTCGTCGGCAGCAATCCGCTTCGCAATATCCCGCAGCACAGGCTCTTCCGCTGCATCTGTTATGGCAGTGTAGAAAGACGTCGTGCTGCTCTCCACCAGACAACGGGACAGTAATTCACCCTGCCGCGACCCGCGCACAGATTCCGTGACTTCCAAGGGTAATTGGTAGCCATCTTCCGTGACGCGCTTGAAGCTTTCATCGAAGCTGAAATCGGGGTCGGCCAGTTCAGCCCAGCGGGCCAGGGCCGCGCCATGCTGTTTTTCTTCCTCACCCCATTGGTGAACGACGGCGCAAAAGGCCTCGTCGCCCTCAAACACATTCAACAGATAGGTGACATAATCGGCTGCATTGGCTTCAACAATGGCTGCGGTTTTGATGATTGCCAATAAGGCAGAATCAACTTTGGCAGGCTCGAAGGCCTGCCAGTCGATATCGTCCAATGTCCAGTGTTTGCTCATGCCCGATACGCCTTTCCTGCTTTCTTGCTACAGGAAAAGAGACCGACTAGTCCAGTGCAGTCAGCAATGCCTGCAGACGCTCCAGCAATTCGCGCGCTTCGGCGCGGGCGGCATCTTCAGTGGCGTCTTCGAGGTCTTCCGTTGCGTCCTGAATGCGCTGTTCGAGTGCAGCACGGTCCAGCTCGTTGAGCATGATGGCTTCTTCAGCCAGAACCGTCAGGCGGTCGGCAGCCACATCGGCAAAACCACCGCGCACAAAAATGCGCGTGTCTTCGCCGTCCAGCCCACCAACTTCAACAACGTTGGGGCGCAGGGTCGTGATAACCGGGGCATGGCCCGGCATGACGGTAAAGTCACCTTCGCGACCGGAAAGAACCACCTGGGCAACCTCGGCCGACATCAACAGTCGGTCAGGAGAAACCAGTTCGAATGCAATGCTGTCAGCCATGGTCAAACCCTAGTGATCAGTTTCGGATACCGAGCTGCTTACGCAGCTTCGGCAGCCATTTTCTCTGCTTTTTCAACAGCTTCTTCGATGGAACCAACCATCAGGAAGGCTGCTTCAGGCAGGTGGTCATATTCACCGGCAACAATCGCCTTAAAGCTGCGGATTGTGTCTTCAAGAGACACCAGCTTACCCGGAGAGTTGGTGAAGATTTCAGCAACATGGAACGGCTGAGACAGGAAGCGTTCGATCTTACGAGCGCGCGCCACCGTCAGTTTGTCGTCTTCAGACAGTTCGTCCATGCCGAGAATGGCGATGATGTCCTGCAGGCTCTTATATTTCTGCAGAATTTCCTGCACTTCACGAGCCACATTGTAGTGCTCTTCACCAACGATTCGTGGGTCAAGCATACGAGACGTGGAGTCGAGCGGATCCACAGCCGGGTAAATACCCTTTTCTGAAATCGCACGGTTCAGCACGGTCGTGGCGTCCAAGTGAGCAAACGAAGTTGCAGGTGCCGGGTCGGTCAAGTCATCGGCCGGCACGTAAATGGCCTGCACAGACGTAATAGAACCCTTGTTCGTCGTGGTAATGCGCTCCTGCATGGCACCCATGTCGGTTGCCAGCGTCGGCTGATAACCCACAGCGGAAGGAATACGGCCCAACAGAGCAGACACTTCAGAACCAGCCTGGGTGAAGCGGAAGATGTTATCCACGAAGAACAGCACGTCCTGGCCTTCAACGTCACGGAAATACTCAGCAACCGTCAGACCAGACAGAGCAACACGGGCGCGTGCACCGGGAGGCTCATTCATCTGACCGTAAATCAGCGCCACTTTGGATTCGCCTTCAAGGTCAATAACGCCGGCTTCGATCATTTCGTGGTAAAGGTCGTTCCCTTCACGGGTACGTTCACCCACACCAGCAAACACGGAGTAACCACCATGGGCCTTCGCGATGTTGTTGATCAGCTCCTGAATAAGCACGGTCTTACCCACGCCGGCACCGCCGAACAGGCCAATCTTACCACCACGTGCATACGGGGCGAGAAGGTCCACAACCTTAATGCCGGTTTCCAGAATTTCAGCCTCGGTGGACTGGTCGGTAAATTCAGGCGCCGGGGCGTGAATGGGTGCGGTTTCCTCAGCACCAATGTCGCCACGTTCGTCGATCGGCTCACCGATCACGTTCATGATACGCCCCAGGGTCTTGGGGCCAACAGGCACCGAGATGGGCGCGCCGGTGTCAACAACATCCTGCCCGCGCACCAGACCTTCTGATGAGTCCATGGCGATGGTACGGACGGTTGATTCACCGAGATGCTGGGCTACTTCCAGCACCAGGCGGTTGCCCTGGTTTGTGGTTTCCAGAGCCGACAGGATAGCTGGCAGATGGTCTTCAAACTGCACGTCGACGACAGCGCCGATAACCTGTGTGATCTGTCCTGTAATGTTGGTGGTCATAGTCTTGCTCCCACGCAATCTAGCTAAAGCGCCTCAGCGCCCGAGATAATTTCGATCAGTTCTTTGGTGATAACCGCCTGGCGTGAACGGTTGTAGGTAATGGTCAGCGAGTCGATAAGGTCGCCGGCATTCCGTGTTGCGTTGTCCATGGCGGTCATCTTGGCACCCATTTCACTGGCGCCATTTTCCAGCAATGCACGCAGCAGCTGGGTTGCCACATTGCGCGGCAGCAGCTCGCGCAGAATGGCTTCTTCGTCCGGCTCGTAGTCATAAGCCGCACCACCAAGGTCAATTGCTTCTGCGTCGCCGTCTTCACCCGTTTCAGGCAGGGCGGCGGGGATCAGCTGCATGGCCGTAACCACCTGGCTGATAACCGATTCAAAGCGGTTATAGAAAACGGTGCAGATGTCAAACTCACCATTTTCGTACATTTCCAGCACCTGCTCGGCAATGGGCTGTGCCTGAGCAAAGCCAACCTGGCTGACACCGTCAAACTCCACCGCTTCGATAATGTAGCTGCCATGTGTGCGACGAAGCGGCACAGCACCCTTTTTACCGATGCAGAAGATTTTAACCGTTTTGCCTTGTGCAAGCAGGCTGTTGATGTGCTGGGTAGCGCCGCGCACGATAGAGGAATTGAAACCACCGCACAGGCCGCGTTCAGCCGTTGCAACAATGACCAGTTGCGTCTCGTCACTGCCGGTACCGGCCAGCAATTTGGGGGCGCCTTCGGCATCGCCAACACTGGCAGCCAAAGAGGCAAGAACCGTTTCCATACGTTCAGCATAAGGGCGGGATGCTTCTACAGCTTCCTGCGCCTTACGCAGCTTGGATGCCGCGACCATCTGCATGGCACGCGTAATCTTCTGCGTCGACTGAACGCTGGTGATCCGGTTTCTGAGGTCCTTAAGACTTGGCATGAGCCAGCTCTACCTTCTTCCTGCGATCCGACCTTAGGCGAACGACTTGGCGAAGTTGCCAATGGCATCGCGCAACTGGGCGTCAAGCTCGTCGGTCACCTGCTGTTCAGTGCGGATGCCTTCAAGAATGCCAGCATGGTTGGCCCGAATGTCAGCCAACAGAGCAGCTTCAAAGCGAGTTACCTCGCCAGTGTCGATGTCGTCGAGATAGCCATTCACACCCGTAAAGATGGCAACAACCTGCTCTTCAACCGGCAGCGGTGAATACTGTCCCTGCTTGAGAACTTCCGTCAGGCGCTCACCACGAGCCAGCAGGCGCTGGGTGGAGGCATCCAGGTCGGAACCGAACTGGGCAAAGGCAGCCATTTCACGATACTGGGCAAGGTCAAGCTTAATGGTACCCGAAACCTGCTTCATGGCCTTGATCTGCGCGGCTGAACCCACACGAGACACGGACAAACCCACGTTAATAGCCGGGCGAATACCCTGGAAGAACAGTTCCGTTTCCAGGAAGATCTGACCATCGGTAATGGAGATCACATTCGTCGGAATATAGGCGGACACGTCACCAGCCTGGGTTTCAATGATCGGCAGAGCGGTCATGGAACCTGCGCCTTCATCATCATTCAGCTTCGCCGCGCGTTCCAACAGGCGGGAGTGAAGATAGAAAACGTCACCAGGATATGCTTCACGTCCCGGCGGGCGGCGAAGCAGCAGTGACATCTGACGGTAAGCCACGGCCTGCTTGGACAGATCATCAAAAACGATCAGTGAGTGCATGCCGTTGTCACGGAAAAATTCGCCCATGGCACAACCGGCATAAGGTGCCAGGAACTGCAGCGGGGCAGGGTCAGAAGCGGTCGCGGCAACAACGATGGAATATTCCATGGCGCCTGCTTCTTCGAGCGACTTCACAATCTGTGCCACGGTGGAGCGCTTCTGGCCCACAGCAACATAGATGCAGTAGAGCTTCTTGCTCTCGTCGTCCTGCGCGTTAACCGGCTTCTGGTTGATGATGGTGTCAATGGCCACAGCGGTCTTACCGGTCTGGCGGTCACCAATGATCAGCTCACGCTGGCCACGGCCGATGGGCACAAGGCTATCAATCGCCTTCAGGCCAGTCTGCATCGGTTCATGCACAGACTTACGCGGAATAATGCCCGGCGCCTTCACTTCAACCATGCGGTTTTCAGAAGAGTCGATGGGACCCTTGCCGTCGATGGGGTTACCCAGGCCGTCAACAACGCGGCCTAGCAGTCCACGGCCAACCGGAACGGACACGATGTCGCCGGTCCGCTTCACGGTGTCGCCTTCCTTAATGCCACGGTCGTCGCCGAAGATCACGGCGCCAACATTGTCGGCTTCAAGGTTCAGGGCCATGCCCTTAATGCCACCCGGGAACTCAACAAGTTCACCAGCCTGTACATTGTCGAGACCGTAAATACGGGCGATACCGTCACCAACGGACAGCACACGGCCGATTTCGGAAACTTCGGCGTCAGCACCGAAATTGGAGATCTGATCCTTGAGGATCTGTGAAATTTCTGCGGCGCGGATGTCCATCACCCCACCCCTTTCATTGCGAGCTTCATATTGTCTAGTTTAGTACGAAGGGAACTGTCGATCATGCGAGAGCCAACCCGCACAACCAAGCCACCCAAAAGAGTTTCGTCGACGGAAGCATCAAGGCTCACGTCGCGACGAAGCGCGTCAGCCAGGGTACCACGAAGCGCTGCCACCTGGGCGTCGCTCAGCGGGCTGGCGCTGATAACTTCAGCACTCATTTCCCCGCGATGGCTAGCGAGAAGAGCAGAATAGGCGTCGATGATATCGGCCAGCATAAAGAGCCGACGATTCTGGATAACAACACCAATGAACCGCTTGGTCAGTTCCTGCACACCAGCAGCGCCGAGAACGGCATCGATGGCGGCGGCCTGTTGGTCGCGGCTGTAAAGCGGGCTGCGCACCAGCTCGGCCAAGTCGTCACTTTCATTAAGAAGTGTCTTAAGACTCTGAAGGTCCTGGGCGATGGCATCTAGCGCGCTGGATTCATTCGCCAGATCAAACAGTGCCGACGCATAGCGACCGGCAACTCCTGAGGCGATGGACGTATCGGCTGCCACTGATTGAAAACCCCTGAAACGGTTTCTAGGACGAACGGAAAAACATTGGGCAAACCCGGCGCTTTCCCGCCAATTTCTGCACCGCCAAAAGGTCCTTTCTGGCGATTGCGGCGCGATACCTAGCACACTGATTATCCCGTGGCAACCGGCTTGGAATACCGATTTTGATGATCAGCCATGTTTATTTTTCAGGCCTGATTTCAGGGGTGCCCGCCACCCCGCAAAAGGCGCAAACGCGGCAGAACCCTAGGCTGCCTGCGGGGTCGCTGATCTGGATCTATTTTTCATGCTTGCCCGATGGGTGTAACGCCTGGACAACCACCACTGAGCGGCGAAGCGAAAAAGTGCCAACAGCACCCCCAGACCGGGGCACTTTGGACCTGTTTTCGCGACTCGTGATTCCCTTTCCAGCCTAGAGGAAACTATAGGGGTCGATATCAATGGCGATGCGCACGCCTTTAACCTCACGCGCCTCTGGCAACCAGTGCCGTAAATATTGCTGGATATTCACCCCAAGCGGTGCCTTCACCAAAAAACGCTGCCGGTGGCGCCCCCGCAACACCGCATAGGGTGCGGGCGCAGGCCCCAATACCTGAATGTCGCGCTGATGCGGAATAGATTGCGCCAGTGATCGCGCCAGCTGATCAACAGAAGAACCATCACGGCCAGACAGGATGACAGCAGCCAGCCGTCCAAAGGGTGGCATGGCCTGAGCCTCCCGCTCCTGTTGTTCCGACTGGTAAAAGCCTTCAGCATCGCCTTTGACCAAAGCCTGCATCACTGGATGTTCCGGCATATAGGTTTGCAGAAGCACACGACCGGGGCGTTCATCACGCCCCGCACGACCAGCCACCTGCCAAAGCTGCTGCCAGGTCCGTTCTGCCGCCCGCAGGTCCCCGCCCGAAAGGCCAAGGTCGGCATCAACAATGCCCACCAGGGTCAGCATGGGGAAATGGTGCCCTTTGGCGACCAGCTGGGTCCCCACGACAATGTCAATCTCATGTTCTTCGATCCGGCGGATGAAAGCCTGTGACTCCGCAGCAGAGCGCAGGTTGTCGCTGGCCATAATGGCAATACGCGCCTCGGGAAACAGGCCGGCCAATTCTTCCGCCAGCCGCTCGACACCCGGGCCGCACATGACGATTGAGTCTTCGGCCTCACATTCCGGGCAATGGCGCGGCATCGGAATAGTGTAGTCGCAATGGTGGCATTGCAGCCGGTTGCCATAGCGATGCACCACAAGGGGGGCCGAACACCCCTCCCGCTGCAGCCGGTGACCACAGGTCCGGCAGATGGCAGCCGGGGCATAGCCGCGCCGGTTCAGGAACAACAGGCTTTGCTCTCCCTCCTCCAGCGTTTTGGCCAGCGCTTTATACAGAGCAGGCGACACCCAGCGGGTCGATGGCATATCCTGTTGGCGCATATCAACCGCCGTGACCTCTGGCAGCACCGCCCCGCCATGGCGTTCGGGCAACAATACATGGGCGTATCGACCTCGCTGGCAGTTCACCAGTGTTTCCAACGACGGGGTGGCCGACACCAGCACCAGCGGACAGGCACCAAGATTGGCCCGCACCACCGCCATGTCGCGGGCATGATAGATAACCTGCTCTTCCTGCTTGTAGCTGGGGTCGTGTTCTTCATCGATTACGACAAGGCGCAGATTGGCATAGGGCAGCATAAGCGCCGACCGCGCCCCCACAATCACCCGCGCCTTACCCTTGGCCACCGCCTGCCAATGGTCGTGCCGCTCTTTGGGGCGCAAATCCGAATGCCAGGCACGCGGGTGCAGCCCAAACCGCGCCTCAAAACGAGACAACAGCTGGTTCGTCAGCGCAATTTCCGGCACCAGCACCAAAACCTGGGCGGTTTCGTCCTGTGCAAGTATGTCGGCAATAGCTTCAAAATAGACCTCGGTCTTGCCCGAGCCGGTCACCCCTTCCAACAATGTTGTGCTGTAACCACCGCTCTGTCCTGCTGCCACCAGGGCAGCGGCGGCTTCCGCCTGGCTGTCAGAAAGCGTGGGTGCCTGTGCCGCCATCAGCTCAAGGTTAAAGTCATCATCAATGGGATCGGCTTCCGGCATTTCCAGCGCCTGCAATGTACCAGCCTCCACCAACCCCCTAATCACCCCACGGGAAACGCCTGCCTGCTTCATAATGGCGGTTGCAGACTGGTTGGGAAATTCTGCCAGTACATCCAGCACTTTTTCACGCGCGCTGGTCATCCGCTCTGGTGGCGGGCCGGCCAGCTGGTAGACCGTTTGCATAGCCGGTGGCGCCAGATTATGCGGCGAGCCAACAACCATGCGCAGCACGCTGCCCAACGGCGCCATGGTATAGCGAGCCACCCAAGCCACAAAGTCGCGCGAGACCTCCGGCACAAGCGGCAGGTCTAACACCTCTGCCAGCGGCTTCAGCCGCTCGGGCGCAACCGGATCGCTTGCGCCTGCTTCCCACACAACACCAATGCGCCGTGTGTTACCCAGAGGGACGATGACAAAGCTGCCAATCTCTGGCACGGCCATGCCCTGAGGGACGGCATAGTCGAAGGGATCGTCAAAGGGCAGTGTCAACAACACCGGCACCGTGCGCAGCTTCTGCGCAGGAGAGACGGTACTATTTTCCTGATTTGTCATGATTCTGTCTTTTGACACTTTTTGTGTTTTGCGGCTATGCACCCTTGGCATCGCAACCGGGCTTTCCTACACTCTGCCAAGCTGTGGCAGATGTGGCAAACCGGAACATCACCAAATCACCCGTGTAGCAGACCAACGCAAGGCCACGCAGGCAAGAGGAACAAGGACGCACATTCATGAAATTTTTCGTCGATACCGCCGATATCAATGACATTCGGGAACTGGCAGATGCCGGGCTTGTTGACGGTGTCACCACCAACCCGTCCCTCGTTGCCAAAACCGGCCGCGACTTTATGGACATTCTGGCCGACATTTGCGCTACAACAGACGGCCCCGTCAGCGCAGAAGTCACCGCGCTTGATGCCGATGGCATGATCGCCCAGGGTGAAAAACTGGCCAAGATCGCCGACAATATCGCCGTCAAGGTGCCGCTGACCATTGACGGGCTGAAGGCCTGTCGCTACCTGACCGACAATGGCACCATGGTCAATGTGACGCTCTGCTTCTCTGCCGTTCAGGCCCTGCTCGCCGGCAAGGCCGGGGCGACCTATATTTCGCCTTTCGTAGGTCGGTTGGATGATCTGGCCGTCGATGGCATGGAATTGATCGCCGACATTCGCGACATCTATGACAATTATGATTCCATCAAGACGGAAATTCTTGTCGCCAGTATTCGCAACCCCACCCATGTGGCCCGCGCCGCTGTGATGGGGGCAGACGTCTGCACCATTCCGCCCGCCACCCTGCGTCAATTGGTCAAGCACCCGCTGACCGACAAGGGGCTGGATGCCTTCCTGGAAGACTGGAAGAAGACCGGCCAGGACATCGGCTAGCAGCTGATGACCGACAACGCCCCCATAGACCCCGAGCTCCTGCGGCGCTATTTGCAGACCAACCCGGCTTTTCTGGCCGAGTTGTTGGCTGCCTATCCAGACCTATTGGACGGGATAACCCAACAGCATCTGAGCGGGAATGCGGGCATTGTCGACTTCCAGCGGCACCGCATCAATAAATTGAAGCAACAGCTGGAGCATCGCACCGGCCTGCAGGAAGAGCTGATCGACACATCCCGGTCCAATCTGCAGAGCCAACTACAGGTCAACGGGTGCATCCTGAGTATTGTCGGCTGTCAGTCGCTGAAAGGGTTGCTGTCTTACGTCAGCCGCGAAATGGCGGAGGCCCTGCACCTGGATGCGGCCATACTCTGCGTTGAATCAAGGGAACAAGCCTATCCTTACCTGCGTGAGCCGGTCATGAGCGTGGACCGGGATGCCATAACATCCCTGTTTAGCGATGGCAGCCAGGTGATATTGACTGAACCAACAGATACAACCCGGCCTTTCTTTGGTCCTGCCGCTGACTTGATCCAGTCACAGGCGCTGATCCGCCTGCCGGTTGCCCACGCCCATACGGCACTGATGCTGGCCTTGGGGGATCGTGATCCCGCGTGGTTCCATGAAGGGCAAGCGACCCATCTGCTGCGCTTTCTGGGCGACGCTTTGGCCTTGCGGCTGGACCAATTCATGGCCGATGGCGAAGGCACCAGTAATGTTGAGACGCCGGACCAATGGTCGAGCCCGGAAACACCGTAGCGGGCCTGCGGGCCCAGGTTCCGCTAGCTGCCGATGCGCAGCCTCTCGTCGATGACTGGCTGCGCTATCTGATCAGTGAAAAACAATTAGCCGAGCTGACAACACAGGCCTATCTGCGTGACCTGCGCGATTTTACCCTCTTCCTGCAAGACTATCTGGGTGGCTCCGCAGACAAAGCTTCACTGGAAGAGCTGGCCATTTCTGCCTTCCGGGCGTGGCTGGCCAATCGGCGACAAAGCGGTGTCTCAAACCGCTCCACAGCACGCGCAGTTTCATCCATCCGCAATTTTTATCGCTACCTCGAACGCAATGACCATTTGAAGAACAATGCCATTCACGCGCTGACCACCCCCAAGGTTGGCCATGCGGTCCCCCGCCCACTGAGCGAGCAGGCCGCCGGCGAGGTGCTGGACACGGTCGGCGCGCTGAGCGAAGAACCCTGGGTTGCCGCCCGCGACACGGCGGTGATCAGCCTGCTGTACGGCTGCGGCTTACGCATTTCAGAAGCACTGGGGCTGGACCGGCATGTCGCCCCCCTTGGCGACTCGCTCGTGGTGACCGGTAAGGGTAACAAACAGCGGCTAGTGCCGATTTTACCGGCAGTGAAAGAGGCCGTTGACGATTACCTGATGCAGTGCCCGCACCCCCTGCCGCCCAAAGGGCCCTTGTTTATCGGCGTGCGCGGCAAACGGTTGAACCCGCGTATTATCCAGGGGCGCATTCAACATCTGCGGGGCGCGTTGGGCCTGCCACCCTCAGCCACGCCCCATGCCTTGCGCCATTCCTTTGCAACACATCTTTTGTCCCATGGCGGTGACCTGCGCACCATCCAGGAACTGATGGGGCATGCCTCGCTCAAGTCGACCCAGCACTATACCGAGGTAGATACCGCCCGGCTGCTTGATGTGTATGACAGTGCTAGCAATGGCAAAGACTGACCCAAACCGTTCACACAACTCAGTTGTCATTCCGGACAAGCTGCGTTGGCGCTAGCGAGCGCAAGGCGCGATCCGGAATCCACTTGGCCGCAAGCGGACGCTGGCCGACTGAATCATTCGTTTACACTGGCAAGCGCACGCAAACCGAGGAATGGACCCCGGCTCGGGGGCCGGGGTGACAATACTCTGGCATGACTAGACAAAACTAAGGCCTTGCCCCTCAAAACCGCTTGATCATGCGGTAATGGGTCGGCGTATCCGTATCGCGCAAGGTTTCGACCGTCGTTTCCGACAGTTTTTCCATGCCCATGGCCAAATAAAAGTGAAAGGCCGGGTTGGAGGCATAGAGGTCCAATTGCGCATCACGGCAACCAATGGCCTTGGCCCGGTCGAAGGCATTCTGCAGCAACAGCCGCCCAACGCCATGGCCGTGCCAGTCAGGCAATACAGCCAGACAGCCGACATAATAGGTGCCTTCGGGGAACCGCGGAAAGGCATAGGACCACCGCCCCCGCCATGCCTCTTCATAGTGGGCAAAGGCTTCTGCGGTCAGGACAGATTTGATAATCCCATCATCAAAATGTTCACGGGCACGAAGCACGTTGATGTCGCCGCCAATCTCAAAACCAATCAGCCTGTCATCAACATAGGCGCCATAGGCGACCTGGTGCGACTCGAGCGCATCATCCGATTCCCAGATCGCCGTGCAGGCCGCTGTCTCAATCGCAAGGTTGGCAGAATAGAGGTCGTCATAGAGTACGGGATGCGTTGAATGCATCAGGCGCGCGGCGTTATCTGCCTGATCCGGCCCCGCGGGCCGGATCTCAATGGCCGGATTTACCTGATCAGGCATGGACCTCCATGCCGGCAACGGCAAGGGCAGCTTCCTTCATGACTTCCGACAGTGTCGGGTGAGCATGGCTGGTCAGGGCAATGTCTTCAGCAGAGCCATCAAATTCCATCGCCAGAACAGCCTCGGCAATCAGATTGCCCGCATCCGCACCTAGGATATGGACGCCGAGCACGCGGTCGGTCTTGGCATCTGCGAGCACCTTGACGAAGCCTTCAGGGTGCTGGCCAATCTTGGCCTTGGCATTGGCCATGAACGGGAACTTGCCCGCCTTGTATTCGATGCCCGCTTCTTTCAGCTCGCCTTCGGTCTTGCCGACAGAGGCAACTTCTGGTGTCGTGTAAACAACATTGGGAATGGCGTCGTAATTCACATGGCCAACCTTGCCCGCAATGATGTCGGCACAATTGGAGCCTTCTTCTTCAGCCTTGTGGGCCAGCATCGGGCCATCGGTAACATCACCAATCGCATAGACGCTGGCAACATTGGTGCGCCAGTGGTCATCGGTAACAACCATGCCCTGCGGGGTAACTTCAACGCCAATGGCTTCCAGGTTCAACCCATTGGTGAACGGCTTGCGGCCAACAGAGACCAGCACCTTGTCGCATTCGATGACTTCAGCATCGCCGCCAGCGGCAGGCTCTACGGTCACTTTGATCTTGGACTTCAGCAGTTTGACATCGGTGACCTTAGTGCTGGTTTTAATGTCCATGCCCTGCTTGGTCAGGATCTTGGTAAATTCGGCCTGTACGTCAGAATCCATGGTCGGCACGATGGTGTCGAGGAATTCAACAACCGTGATGTTGGAGCCCAAACGACCCCAGACAGAGCCTAACTCCAGACCAATCACGCCGCCGCCAATGACGAGTATATGTTCGGGTACGTCTTCAAAGTCCAGCGCGCCGGTTGAAGAAACAACCCGCTCTTCATCAATCTCAACACCGGGGATCGAAGCAGGTTCAGAACCCGTGGCGATGATAGTGTTCTTGGTCTTCAGCTCCTGTTCACCGCCATCGAGCAGCGCGACCTTGATGGTATTGGCATCAACAAAGCTGCCCCAACCCTTCACATAGTCAATCTTGTTCTTCTTCATCAGGAACTCGATACCGCCGGTCAGGCCCTTGACGGTCTTGTTCTTGTATTTGAGCATCTTGGACACGTCGAAAGAGACGCCTTCGGCGATCACGCCCAGCTCGTCCATCGTGCTGGTGGCTTCGTGATATTTTTCAGACGCCCCAAGCAGTGCCTTGGAGGGGATACAGCCAACATTCAGGCAGGTCCCGCCCAGCGCGCCGCGGCCTTCAACCACAGCGGTCTTGAGGCCCTGCTGGGCCGCGCGGATTGCTGCAACATAGCCACCCGGGCCACCACCAATGACAACTACATCATATTCTGTATCGCTCATGCTTCTCTCTCTTGTTGGCTTCTGCCACTTAGTTTGGAAGGTTGTTTACAGGGTTTGAACCGGATTTTACAGGTCCAAAAGCATCCGGTGCGGGTCTTCAAGGCATTCCTTCACGCGCACCAGGAAGGTCACGGCCTCGCGCCCGTCGACAATACGGTGATCATAAGACAAAGCAAGATACATCATCGGACGGATGACAACCTCACCGTCGACGGCAATGGGCCGGTCCTGAATCTTATGCATGCCCAGAATGCCAGACTGCGGCGGGTTAAGGATAGGCGTCGACATCAGCGAGCCAAATACACCACCATTGGAAATGGTGAATGTCCCGCCCTGCAGGTCGGCAATCGACAGGTCGCCATCCCGCGCGAGCCCCGCCAGGCGGCCAATTTCTTCTTCCAACCCGGCGATAGACCGCTGGTCTGCATCGCGCACCACCGGCACCATCAGCCCTTTGGGGGCAGAGACGGCCACACCGATATCATAGTGATTCTTGTAGATGACATCCGTGCTATCGATTTCAGCATTCACATTGGGGATTTCCTGCAACGCCGTCACGCATGCTTTGGTGAAGAACGACATAAAGCCCAGACGAACCCCATGCTTCTTCTCGAACACATCGCGATAGTCTCGGCGCATCTGCATCAGGGCCGACATGTCCACCTCGTTAAAGGTTGTCAGCATGGCCGCCGTATTCTGCGCTTCCTTCAGGCGCGCCGCCATGGTCTGGCGCAAGCGGCTCATGGGAATGCGTTCTTCCCGCTCTTCTGTTGGCCTCGGCTCTTTTGCGGCAACAAGCTGCGGCGCAGCCGGGGCCGCGGGCACCTGTTCGAGATGGCGCAACACATCCGCCTTGCTAATGCGACCATCCCTGCCGGATGACGCAATGGCCGACGGGTCAAGGCCCCGCTCCAGGATCAGCCGTTCGGCTGCTGGTGCCATGGGGATATCTTCTTCAACCGGGGTGGCAACAGGCGCGGCTGCTGCAGCCGGTGGTGCAGGTGTTGGTTCCGGGGGTGTTGCAGGGGTTTTCTCAGCAGGGGCAGGCGTCGGCTTTGGCGCAACGTTACCGGTCGCCCCTTCTTCCACCCGGCCCAACAGGGCGCCCACTTCTACGTCGCTGCCCGCTTCTACCAGTACTTCAGCCAGCGCGCCCGAGGCCGGGGCATTGACTTCCAGCGCCACTTTGTCAGTTTCCAATTCCACCAGCGGTTCATCCTGCACCACCGCTTCACCGGGCTGTTTGAACCATTTGGCAACAGTGGCCTCTGTCACAGATTCGCCCAGGGTGGGCACAATAATGTCGATACTCATGATCTGATATCCTGTCCGAACGCGCTCTATAGCGTGAGCGCCTGGCGCACAATTTTGTGCTGGTTTTGCTGATGTCTTTTGTTTTGGCCTTCAGCGGGTGAAGCAGAGGCCGGTCGGCCGACATAGGTAGGCCGTTCACCGGCACGTTTGGCCAATTCAAGCGATTCTTCAATAAGCGGCGCAACAAATGTCCACGCCCCCATATTGCGGGGCTCTTCCTGACACCAGACAATGTCGGCATTAGGGAAGCGAGAGAGTTCACGACCCAGCTGGCGCCTGGGGAACGGATACAACTGCTCCAACCGCATCAGATAAATGTCGTCAATATCCTTGGATTCCCGCTCAGCCAGCAGGTCGTAATAGACCTTGCCGGAACACAGCACGACGCGCTTGATCTCGGCGTCCGGCTTGATGGACTTGTAGTCATCCGGTTCTGCCTGGGCGTGGTCCCACAGAATGCGGTGGAACGACGTACCCGACGCCATATCCTTGAGGTGCGAGACACAGTCCTTATGACGCAGCAGACTTTTGGGTGTCATCACAATCAACGGCTTGCGGAAATTACGGTGCAATTGCCGCCGCAAGGCATGGAAGTAATTGGCAGGTGTTGTCGGGTAGATCACCTGCCAATTGTCGTCCGCCGACATTTGCAGGTAGCGCTCCAGACGGGCAGAGGAATGCTCTGGTCCCTGGCCTTCCAACCCATGAGGTAACAGCATGACAAGACCACTCATCCGCAGCCACTTTTCTTCACTCGCACTGAGGAATTGGTCAACAATGACCTGCGCACCATTGGCGAAGTCGCCAAATTGGGCTTCCCACAGCGTCAACGTATTGGGCTCTGCCAGCGAATAGCCATATTCGAAGCCCAGCACCGCTACTTCCGACAACATGGAATCGATGACCTCAAACGTCGTTTCGGGATCGAAATGGTCTAGCGGCACATAGCGGTCGCCTGTCTGCTGGTCGTTATAGACCGCATGGCGCTGCGAGAAGGTGCCGCGTCCCGAATCCTGCCCAGAGAGGCGCACATTATAGCCTTCATCCAATAAAGAACCGAAGGCGAGTGCCTCCGCCGTCGCCCAGTCAATATTACGGCCACTTTCAAGGATCTTGGCCTTGCGTGTCAGCAGGCGTTTGAGCGTTCGGTGTACCTCAAAACCCTCCGGCACTTCGGTGACCACCTTGATCAACCGTCGCAGGGTCCTTTCTGTTTCCTCTGTATGTCCACGCCGCACCGTGCCGCGCGCCCGGCGCATGCCCTGCCAGCGCCCGCCAAGCCAGTCCGCATCGCTGTGCCGCCAGTCGGCCGCCGCCTGAAATTCACGTTCCAGATAGTCGCGGAAGTCGTGCCGCATCTGCTCGGCTTCATCGAAGGTAACAATGCCTTCTTCCGCCAACTGGGTTGAATATTGTTTCGACACCGGCTCGTGCGACTTGATCTTCCGATACATCACCGGCTGGGTAAACATCGGCTCGTCGCCCTCATTATGGCCAAAGCGCCGGTAACAGAACATGTCGATGACGACATCTTTCTTGAAACGCTGGCGGAATTCAGTGGCGATCTTGCAGACATGCACCACTGCTTCGGGATCATCACCATTCACATGGAAAATGGGTGCCTGCACCATCTTGGCCGAATCTGACGGGTAGGGTGAGGAACGGGCGTAAACAGGCTTGGTGGTAAAGCCGATCTGGTTATTCACAATCACATGGACGGTACCGCCTGTGCGGTAGCCCTTGAGTTGCGACAGGCCAAAGCACTCCGCAACAATGCCCTGACCGGCAAAGGCCGCATCACCATGCAGCAACAGGCCCATTACCTGTGTGCGGTCTGTGTCATTCAGCTGGTCCTGCTTGGCGCGCACTTTGCCAAGCACCACAGGGTCCACCGCCTCAAGATGTGACGGGTTGGCGGTCAGCGACAGATGCACATTGTTGCCGTCAAATTCGCGATCCGCTGATGTGCCCAGGTGATACTTCACATCACCAGACCCACCGACTTCCTCCGGGTGGCTGGCACCCCCTTCAAATTCATTGAAGATCGCCTGCATGGGTTTTTGCATCACATTGGCCAGCACATTAAGGCGTCCGCGATGCGGCATACCGATGACCAGCTCTTTCAGGCCCAGCGCACCGCCGCGCTTGATGATGGCTTCCAGCGCGGGAACGATCGCCTCTGCCCCGTCCAGGCCAAAACGCTTGGTGCCAGTATATTTGGTATTGAGAAACTGCTCGAAGGCTTCTGCCTCGATGGTTTTTTGAAGGATCGCGTTCTTACCCATATCGGTGAAGGTGATTTCCTTCTCGCGACCTTCGATGCGTTCCTGAATCCAGCGTTTTTCTTCCGGCTCCGAGATATGCATGAATTCCACGCCAATGGTGGAACAATAGGTGCGGTCGAGAATGGCGATGATCTCGCGCAGCGTTGCTGTCTCCAGCCCCAGCACATTGTCGATGAAGATGGGCTTGTCGAGGTCAGCATCCGTGAACCCATAATTCGACGGGGCCAACTCCGGGTGTTCCGGGCGGTCTTCCAACCCAAGCGGGTCGAGCCGGCCATGGAGATGGCCGCGCACGCGATAGGCGCGGATCATCATCAGCGCCCGGATGGAATCCAGGGTCGCAGCCCGTACGCTGGCCGCGTCTGGCATAGCAGAAGCAGGCGCTTCTGAAGCAGCGTCATCTTCTGCTTCAGCAACAGGTGTGTCGTCATAGGGATTTTCAAAAAGAGGCCAATCCGAACGCGCCCAGCTTGGCCCGCGGTCATCCGCCCCACCAGAGGTGGCGCTGACACCGTCACCCAGCCGCTGGAACCAACGCTGCCAGGTCGGCTCTACGGAATTGGGGTCCGCCAGGAAGCGGTCATACATCTGCTCGAGAAACGGTACATTGGTGCCGTTGAGCAAGGAGAGGTCGAGGTTTTCTTCGTTCATCTGCGGACCTGCCACATCACATTAATGCCGAGTCCCCATAGGCTCGGCGCCGAATAGCCACTCCTCCCCAGAAGTTCTTCTATCCTATGCGAGTCGCCATCCTATTGATACCAGAACCGAACAATACATACAGAACAGTATGTATATTAAGGAGTAAAAGAAAAGGGCCAGCCACCACCGGGGTGACTAACCCTGAAATTTCGATGTAGTGCCTTGGGACTTAGCCCTTCAGCAGGTCAACCAGCGTAGTCCCGAGTGAAGCAGGCGAATCTGCAACGGCGATGCCGGCAGACTTCATGGCTTCAATCTTGTCTTCAGCGCCACCCTTACCGCCGGACACAATAGCGCCAGCATGGCCCATCGTGCGACCAGCCGGGGCTGTCAGGCCAGCGATGAAACCAACAACCGGCTTCTTGACCTTGTTCTGCTTAAGGAACTCAGCTGCTTCTTCTTCAGCGGAGCCACCGATTTCACCGATCATGATGATGGATTCGGTGTCATCGTCAGCCAGGAAGCCTTCGAGCACGTCGATAAAGTTGGTGCCGTTAACCGGGTCACCACCAATGCCAACGCAGGTCGTCTGGCCAAGGCCAACAGCGGTGGTCTGTGCCACGGCTTCATAGGTCAGCGTACCAGAGCGGGAAACAACACCCACGGAACCAGGCATGTGAATGTGACCCGGCATAATGCCGATCTTGCACTGGTCCGGCGTGATGATGCCGGGGCAGTTCGGGCCGATAAGGCGCGTGCCCGAGTTCTGCAGGACGCGCTTGACGCGAACCATGTCGAGAACGGGAATGCCTTCGGTGATGCATACAGCCAGGCGCACTTCAGCGTCGATGGCTTCCAGAATAGCATCAGCCGCAAAGGGTGGCGGCACGTAGATAACGGAGGCATCAGCGCCCGTCTGTTCTACGGCGTCGGCAACCGTGTCGAAAATCGGCAGGTCGAGATGCGTCTGGCCGCCCTTACCGGGGGTGACGCCACCAACCATCTTGGTGCCATACGCAATTGCCTGTTCAGAGTGGAAGGTACCCTGCGAGCCAGTGAAACCCTGACAGATGACTTTGGTATTACTATCAACGAGAATAGCCATTTATTGGGCCTCCTTCACAGCTTTGGCAACTTTGTCAGCTGCATCAGCCAGATCATCTGCAGACGTGATGGGCAGGCCGCTATCGGCCAGGATCTGTTTTCCCAGATCAACATTGGTACCAGCCAAACGAACAACCAGCGGCACATCGAGGCTGACTTCACGAGCAGCGGAGACAATGCCTTCAGCAATGATGTCGCAGCGCATGATGCCACCGAAGATGTTCACCAGGATGGCTTCAACATTAGGGTCTGACAGGATGATCTTGAACGCTTCGGTTACGCGTTCCTTGGTTGCGCCACCACCAACGTCGAGGAAGTTGGCCGGGTTTTCACCATAGAGCTTGATGATGTCCATGGTTGCCATAGCAAGACCAGCGCCGTTGACCATGCAGCCGATATTGCCGTCGAGCTTGATGTAGTTCAGCTCGTGCTTGGCAGCTTCCAGCTCCATGGGGTCTTCTTCGTCCGGGTCACGCAGGTCAGCGATGTTCTGGTGACGGAACAGAGCGTTGTCATCGAAGCTCATCTTAGCGTCGAGCGGGATGATGTCGTCGGAGCCAGTGACAACCAGCGGGTTGATTTCCAGCAGCGAAGCATCAGCAGACAGGAACGCGTTATACAGCGAGGTGAACAGCTTGCCGGCTGCACCAACCTGCTTGCCGGAAAGGCCCAGCGCAAAGGCGAGCTGACGGCAATGGAAAGGCATGATGCCGGTTGCCGGGTCGATAAAGATCGTCAGGATCTTTTCCGGCGTGGCTTCTGCCACTTCTTCAATGTCCATACCGCCTTCGGTCGAGGCCATAATGGCAACACGAGAGGTTGCACGGTCTACCAGGAAGGACAGGTAAAATTCGCGGGCAATGTCGCAGCCTTCTTCGACATAGACGCGCTTGACTTCCTTACCTTCAGCACTGGTCTGGTGGGTCACCAGGTTCATGCCGATCAGATGGCCAGCAACTTCCTTAACTTCGTCGATGCTTTTGACAACCTTGACGCCGCCGCCTTTACCGCGACCACCGGCGTGGATCTGCGCCTTGACGACCCACACCGGGCCGCCAAGTTCTTCGGCCTGTGCAACTGCTTCTTCAGGTGTATAGGCAACACCGCCACGAGGGACGTTGACGCCATGTTCACCGAGCAGGGCTTTAGCCTGGTATTCGTGAATATTCATGGATGTTCTCTCTTCCTGGGTTTTCCAGTTCGCCCACTGTCGTGGTGAGTGCCGGTGCTTATATCACCATCCGGCGCAGCTGCAACCGGCATTCACCGCATCAGCACTAGGCGAGGGATGTATCGATCTGCTTGCAGGCATCAACAAGACCGCGAACAGCATCTACCGAGCTGTCAAAGCCTTCTTTTTCTTCACCCTGCAGGTTGATCTCGACAACTTTCTCAACGCCGTTGGCGCCGATGATCACCGGCACACCGACATACAGGTCGTCAATGCCATATTCGCCGCTCAGGTGAGCTGCACATGGCAGCAGGCGGCGCTTGTCCTTGAGGTAGGCGTCTGCCATCTGGATGGCCGCAGCAGCCGGTGCGTAGAAGGCAGAGCCCGTCTTGAGCAGGCTGACAACTTCTGCACCGCCATCACGGGTACGCTGCACAATGGCGTCGATCTTATCCTGTGACGTCCAGCCCATTTCAACCAGGTCGGGCAACGGAATGCCGCCAATGGTGGAATAGCGTGTCAACGGCACCATGGTGTCGCCGTGGCCACCCAGCACAAAGGCCGTGACATCTTCAACGGAAACGTCGAATTCATCGGCGAGGAAGTGACGGAAGCGGGCAGAGTCGAGCACGCCAGCCATGCCAACAACCTTGTTGTGCGGCAGACCGGTAATTTCACGCAGTGCCCATACCATGGCGTCCAGCGGGTTGGTGATGCAGATAACAAAAGCGTCCGGGGCGTATTGGGCAATACCTTCACCTACAGAGCGCATGACCTTCAGGTTAATGCCCAACAGGTCGTCGCGGCTCATGCCCGGCTTGCGGGGCACACCGGCGGTGACGGTAACAACGTCTGCGCCTTCAATGCCGGCATAATCCTGAGTGCCGCTCATGGCAGAATCAAAATCGTCGATTGGGCCGGACTGCGAAAGGTCCAGCGCCTTGCCTTGTGGCAGGCCTTCAACGATATCGAAAATAACAACGTCGCCGAGTTCTTTCAGTCCGGCGAGATGAGCCAGCGTGCCGCCAATCTGGCCACCGCCGATAAGCGCAATTTTGTTACGAGCCAT
>JAURPT010000098.1 GCA_030836535.1 Alphaproteobacteria bacterium | reverse complement strand
CGCTCCCTCCGCCATAAACTACAGGGCCCATTTGGGGTCCTTTTGTTTATGGGAATTGAAAGCATTCCATTCGGAAATATGCGCCGATTTTCGCCGTTTAGATAGCCGCCATGCAACCATTGGGCTTCCCAGGCTCCCTACCCCCGCTATACTCTCGATACTCTATTGATGAACGCGCCACTGGGAGAGCCCCTTGCATCACTCGGACATGCTGTACGAAGTGCTGACCTTTCTGGTCGCAGCGGTCATCATTGTGCCTATTTTCCGCCGCTTCAAGACCAGCCCCATCCTCGGCTATCTTGCCGCCGGCATTCTGGTTGGCCCACACGGCCTGGCGCTGATCCACGATTCTGAAAGTGCCGCAACACTGGCGGAATTCGGCGTCGTTTTCCTACTATTCATGATCGGGCTGGAACTCTCCGCCGAACGACTACGGGCGCTTAGCCGTTTTGTATTTGGCCTGGGCTCTGCTCAGGTGGTTGTTACCGGCATCCTGATTGGTCTGATTGCCTATACCCTTGGGCTGCCCACAGAAGGCGCCATTATCGTCGGCGCCGGTCTTGCTTTGTCATCTACTGCTTTCGTCATGCAGCTGCTAGTAGAGCGCGGCGAACGCGCCAGCCCGCATGGCAACATCTCCTTTGCTGTTCTTTTGTTCCAGGATCTGGCCATCGTCCCGCTACTGATCCTGACCACTATTCTGGGCCAGGGGGAAGGGTCCTTTCTATCCGCCCTTGGGATGGCAGCCGCCAAAGCCATTGGCGTGCTGACCTTTGTCATTGTTGTTGGGCGCGTTGTCCTGCGGCCTATCTATCGCATGGTAGCCGAAACGCGCAGTTCCGAGCTCTTCATTGCCACGACACTTCTGGTGGTGCTGGGTACCGGCTGGCTGATGTCGCTCGTTGGCATCTCCATGGTGCTGGGCGCTTTCCTGGCCGGGCTTCTTCTGTCCGAAACCGAATACAAACATCAGGTCGGCACAGATATCAGGCCGTTCCGCGGCATTCTGCTGGGCTTGTTCTTCATGACTGTGGGTATGTCGATCAATCTACAGCTCATCCAGACCGAATGGTTGCAGGTTTCCTTTATCGTTGTGGCGCTGCTGTTGCTCAAGAGCACGGTAACCGCCATTCTTTGCCGCCTGTTCGGCTTGAAGACGAACACCTCTGTACGTGCCGGGCTATTCCTGTCACAGGGTGGGGAATTCGGCTTCATCCTCTTTATGACAGCCGCCGGCCTGGGACTTCTATCCAACGAAATCGCACAGGTTCTGCTGGCCGCTGTCACCTTGACGATGATTGCCACCCCGTTAATGGCACTGCTCGGCAGCCATCTTTCTACCTTTCTGCGGGAAGACGACAACGACCCAACCCACAATATCACGAACGCCGATGTTGAACTCCATGACCATGTTGTCATTGCCGGGTTTGGCCGTGTGGGTGAAACGGTCGCGACCGTCCTGTCAGCGGCTAATGTACCTTATGTCGCCCTGGAAATGGATGCCCGTCGGGTCGCCACTTGCCGTGCCAAAGGGCTACCCGTTTACTTTGGCGATGCCAGCCAGATCGCGGTGCTGAATTCGGCCGGCGCCAGCCTCGCCCGCGGCGTTGTTGTAACGATCGACCAGCACGCCCAGGCCGACTTGATTGTCACCAACCTGCGTGACTTCTTCCCCGGCTTGCCCATCATTGTACGCGCCAAGGACCTGTCTCATGTGCATCATCTGGAAAACCGGGGCGCCACCCAAGCGGTGCCGGAAGCGCTCGAAGCCAGCCTGCAATTGGGCGCCAACGCCATGACAGCCATTGGCGTGCGACCAGACGAGATCATGGAAGTCATCCAGGAATTGCGTGATGACGACTACGCCATCCTGAATAAAGTAACGAAAAACTGAGAACGCAATAAAGTGGAGCATATGCCCCTTTAAACCAGCACAAAACCTCCTACATGATGCATGAAAATATCATGTAAGGGTTCCCCGCGTTGAAAGAGTTTCTAAAGCTGGAAGCAGCAGGTGGCATTCTGTTGATTGCTGCCTCCGTCCTGGCCTTGGTTGTGGCCAATTCCCCATTGCAGGAACTGTATCTGCGCCTGCTTGACGTACCTGTTGCAATTCAGGTCGGCGCCCTGGAGATCGCCAAGCCGATGATCCTCTGGATCAATGATGGCCTTATGGCTGTCTTCTTTTTTCTGATCGGCTTGGAAATCAAAAGAGAGCTCGTCGAAGGCGAATTGTCGTCGGCCTCCAAAATCACATTGCCTGCCCTTGCAGCTGTGGGCGGCATGGTGCTCCCCGCCCTTATCTATTGGTTTGTGAATAACCACGATCCGTCCAACCTCAATGGCTGGGCAATCCCGACGGCGACGGACATCGCCTTCGCACTGGCCATTCTGGCGCTGGTGGGTAGCCGCGCGCCCCTTGCCCTGAAGGTATTGCTAACAGCGGTTGCTATTTTCGATGACCTTGGTGCCATCATCATCATCGCCATTTTCTATACGGCCAACCTGTCAACAACGGCATTAATTGGCGCCATCGTCTGCCTGGCCGCCCTCGCGATCGCCAATAGGTTAGGCGCCAAACGCCAGGCAGTTTACATCCTGATCGGCATTGTACTGTGGGTCTTCACCCTGAAGTCGGGCGTGCACGCCACTTTGGCCGGTGTAGCAACGGCTCTGGCCATTCCGCTAAAGCCAGCTGAAGATGGCGAGCCCTCCATGCTCAAGTCGCTCGAACATACGCTGCACCCTTGGGCCGCCTTTGGCATTCTGCCGGTATTTGCCTTCGCCAATGCTGGCGTTTCTTTTGCTGGCATGGGGTCGGAAAGTTTCACAGAGCCGGTGAAACTGGGGATCACCCTTGGTCTGCTTGTTGGCAAACAGATTGGCGTTTTTGCCATGCTGTGGCTTGCCATCAAGTGCCGTCTTGCCGCCATGCCGGAAGGCGTGACCTGGACGCAGCTTTATGCCGTTGGGCTTCTGTGTGGCATTGGCTTTACCATGAGCCTGTTCATCGGCTCACTGGCCTTCGAACATACATCGTTTGATACACCAATCCGCTTGGGTGTATTGACGGGTTCTATCCTGTCAGGCGTCGGTGGCTATCTACTGCTGAGGTTTGGTACCCAAAAGCCTGCTTTAGCCAAATAGGCCGCAGCCAATGTAAGCCAAACAAAAAAGGCCCGCCGGAAGGCGGGCCTTGTATCTGGTGAAAAGCAGTTCTGCTATTCGGCAGCCTGCTTGGCCATCAAGTCCAGGCGCGGATCATTAGGATAAATCCATTCATCCCCAATCACCTGTTTGACCTGCAATTCCTCAGGAATATTTTCCAGACCGATCATCTTGTCGGCTGTCTGGTTCCAGTGATAGATGCGCGCTTCCTGATAGCTGAGCGGCACACCTTGAAAACCACTGGATTCCATGGCCTTCTGAATCTTCTCACCGAAACCGGTATCTTCCAACAGAACAGCGTTCAGGCTTTCGCCGTCATTGTCTGTCCAAACATCGGGCTTGGCATCTTCCGGCCAATCCGGCGCCAGGGTCCATGTTTCAAACAGAGTCTGGTTGATCGACAGCGGCCAGAACAGCAATGGCGGGATTGTCATATGCGACAGCGGCGATACCCAGTTGGGGAAAACGCCATAGGACTGCGTACAGGTACGGCCAATTTCTGTGACGGTTTCTACCGTGTATTGCGAATCCGGCTCGCCGCGCATCTCCGCGCGCGTCATGCCACCTGGCGGCGGGGCGATCATGCGACCATGGCCACCCGGATACAGCGTGTTCACATTACGGCGACAGTCCAGAATCGGGGCAACCGTGTCCGGGTGGATCGTCTTGACGTGATACACCTCGGTGTTGGCTTCCATGGCCACTTTCCAGTTGCACTCCAGTACGAAGCTGTGGCGACGGGCCAGTCGGCTGCGGTCAAAACCAAACTCTTTCCATTCGTCAGCAAGGGGACCAAGCCAGTCCATCAGCGACACCGCATCCTGGTCGAAATTGACGAAGATGAGATTGCCGAACATTTCGCAACGTACTTCCTTGAGGCCGCGGCAGGATTTATCGAAGCTTTCACCGAAGTCTTCGGGGTCGCGGATCGACTTCAGTTCACCATCGAGATTAAATGTCCAGGCATGGTAACCACAAGTCAGCAGAGAGTTCTTGCCTTTAGGTTCTGATACAACGGGCGCACCACGGTGCGTACACACATTGTAAAACGCCTTGATGGCACCGGAACGCGTATGGGTGATCAGGATCGGTTCACCGGCATTTTCCCATGTCATGTAGCAACCGGGTTCCGGCACTTCATCAATATGAGCAGCAAAAAGCCAGGATTTGCGGAAGATGTGCTCCTGCTCCAGCGCGAAATAGCGTTCATCCGTATAACGACCAGCAGGAATATCCGGTAGGTCCGGGAAGCCTTCAGGCGGCGCTGTACGCGCGGCTTCATATTCCATCAACTCGCGAATTGTATCGATCTGTTCTTGTTCCATGGCTCCCTCTCTATCGTGACCACATTGTTACTCGTTCCAAGCGTGCCCCAAGCATACAGAAATACCGCGCCCTGATACCTCTCCATTCTGAGGGGGACGGAAAAGCCCGTCAACTCTCGGCCTGGCTCTCCGTTTCTTCAAACCGGGGTACGCCATAGGGCTTGTTCAGGCGGTCGATGATCCAACCCGGCAGGTTGATGGCCAGACGGCCAATCAGCAGGATCTGCCACGGGAAGGTAACCCGCGCCTTGTTGCTGGCCAGGGCTTTGGCAATGGTCCGCGACGCTTCATCCACCTCAATCATGAAGGGGTAACCCTTCATATCTGGCCCCATCAGGCGGCTACGGACATAGCCCGGGCAGATAACCGTAACGCCGATGCCCATTTCCCGAAATGCCCCGCGCAGTGCCTGTCCGTAGGATTTGATAGTTGCCTTAGACGATGAATAGGCGGGCGACCGGGCCGTGCCGATATAGCCCATGATAGAGCTGACAATACCGATCTGGGCGTCTGTCACCGGGTATGGCTGGCGCTTCGACATCACCTCGAGTGCCGGGTGGATCGTATTGAACACGCCAGTGACGTTGATCTCGTAACAATCCATGACAGCATCATGCAATTCCGAGACACGCTTGGTGCCGACAGCAATACCGGCATTGGCAATCACCAGGTTAAGCGACCGGTGATCATTACAGCGGGTAATCCAGTCCGTCATGCCGTCACGGTCTGTCACGTCTACGCTTTCCCCAATTGCCTCGACTCCTTTCTCTGCACAGGCCGCTGCAACAGCATCAAGCCGTTCCTTGTCACGGCCACCGAGAAAGAGCGTCACGCCCGGTTTCGCATAGTGAAGGGCCAGGCCTTCGCCAATACCGCTCGAGGCCCCCGTAATCAGAATGGATTGGGGGTTCGCAAAAGGTTTCACGTCTATTTAGCTTTCCATGTGTTTGTAGAGGGCGTCGTCCGGGTATTTCTGCGCCCGCGTCGCCAGTGATGCCAGCATGCCTTCGTCGGACTTGTCGGTACTGGGCTGCGTGACGATCCAGTCAGAGACGAATGTCCGACCGATGAATATCCAGCGGCCATCCTGCCGGGCGAAACTGTCGAGATAGCGCCCGCCCGTGATGGTATCTTCGTCGCCATCCGGCGTTGGGGCAGTGGTGAAGGCAATCACATAGCTTTCAGCTTTGGCGGTATCGCCGTCCACCCGCACCCACTCGTTGGAAACGGAATGCGCCATATGGGTCATGTCTTTAGTGGCATCGAGAATCATGGTCACAAAGTCTTCGCCACTGCCGACAAAGCTGCCGATATCAACAGTCGACTCCTTTGCGAAGAGAGACCTGAAGAGTGCTTCATCTCCCCGGTCGATTGCCCGCGCCTGCGCGCAGATCAATTCATGAATGTCCTGTTGGTCGAATGCCAACTGCGCGCGCGCCATTAAATCGGCTGTTACTTCCGTCATCGTATTTCCCCCGTCTCTTTCGTCACCACCCAGAAAATCACCACCAAAAAAGCCGACGCTTGGGTCCGATGGCCCCTTGAGGCCCTGCACGCCGGATTGCACTTCATATCCCGGCATCAGACTGCCTGTGCCCGGGTGATTCATATTCCAATCCATCACATAGGTGCGATGGGTCATGCGCCAAGTACCATCGCGCCGTTCATGCCGGTCCAGATACCGCCCGCCGATGAACATTTCTTCCCCGCTGGTCTCACCACTTTCGTCGCGCGTCGGGTTGTAGACGATCACATAGCTTTCAGACTTGGCCGTATCGCCATCAACATCAATCCAGACATTGGACGGCCGGTGCAATGTCCCGGGCCTATCATCTGCCCCGGCGGTGACCACCTGCGCAAATTCTGCCGACGTACCGTCAAAGAAGCCATACGCCACATCACCATCCGGGTGATAGACATTGTCAAAAACAGCCGGGTTCGCCCGGTCAATTCCACGGCTGTGGTTGGCAATAACATGCGCAATCTCCTGCCGATCAACAAAGCGCTGCAACCGCGCCTCAAATGTTTCATCGCTCATGATGAACCCTCCCTGCGGGCAGGGTAACGCCCCCCTGCACACGTGACCAACATTTTTATCGTTTAATCAGCGCCCAAAACCTGCGCTTCTATCGCGCGGACCAGCGCTTTCATGGCAAATGGCTCGTCTGCGGATATGGCAGGGTCGATACCCCGTTCCCGCAAGGCTGTTTCAGCCACCGGGCCAACGACGGCCACCGGTGTGCGCCGAAGGCCCTGTTGCAGTAAATCCCCCACCCCCTGGGCCTTGGCTGCTTCATACAGATAGTTGACCTGAGCCATAGAGGTAAATGCGATGAGATCCGCCTCACCATCTGCCAAGCTTTGGGCCAGGATGCTGACCTCCTTGGCATCCTGCGTCGGGACGTAGCGGTAGGGTGTTACATGATCCACCGTACACTCATTGCTGCCCAGCAGATCAAGCAATGGCTGGACTTTCGGCGCGGGATAAAGCTGCAGGCCCACGCGACGGCCTTTCATGTCCAGCCCTTGCAGGGTATCAACCAGCCCATCCGTTGTGGGGGCCGCGGCTCGGATATCAGGCTCCAGCCCCATCAGGCGCAACACCCGCACGGGCTTGGGTCCGCGAGTGATCACCCGGCAAGCCGCAATTGCGCTGATGAATGCTGATTCCAACCCAGCCCGTTCTGCAAACTCCTGCAACCGGCCCAGGCCCTCGCCTGTATAGATGATCAAATCTTCAAAGGGGTCGTCGATCAGGCGCTGAATCCAGCCCAGAATCGCTGTTTCATCTTCTGCATCCCGCACGCGCACCATGGGGCAGCGCAGGGCTGTTGCCCCACGCTTTTCCAGCATCTCACATAAGATATCGAGCGCCCGTGTTTCCGGCACGGCAATATACCGACCGGCAAGGCTGGGCCCACTGGCCATGGCTGGCTAGTCCCGCAGGCTGATCGCGCCGGACGGGCAGGCCTGTGCCATCTTCATGGCATCTTCCAACTTGTCTTCGGGCACGTCGCCTTCAACCAGCGATTCAGGGTAATTGTCGATGCCTTCCTGCATCAGATCCTTGTGCAGGAAAAAGCACTGCCCTGTTTTGAAGCAGATGTCTTTGTCGATGACAATTTTCATTTTTCTCTAGGCCTCGTCGCTTCGGAAAATAGAATTTTGACCACCCTGTTGCAGAATGACAACCCGCAATCGGGTAATTTCAGAGTGTTTGATACGCCACGCGCCATCGATCTTCTCGTAGGCTTCGACGTAGTGACCATACCCTTTGAATTCGAAGTCCCCGTTTAGCACAAAATCTTCAAAAGGCCACATTCCCTTGGCCGTTGTCTCAGAAAGGATTTCTATCTCAGGCATATGGCCTTGATGCGCACTTTGCGCCACTTCCAGTGCACTGCCGACTTCACGGATGATATTCTGCAGCCCCTTTACCGGCTCTTGCTCGGCCACACCCTCCGGTGTGCCCGAAACCGGGTCACGAACCGCCTGGCGATAGTCGAAGACGGCATCTTCGGCAAACACCGTGCTCAATTCATCAAATGATTTGGTATCGATACACCGCCAATACCGCGCCTTCAGTTGCTTTATTTCTTCTATATCCAACAGTCGCTGCAACGCGTCCATGGGAAGCCCCCCCTTTCAAGATTGATGGGCAGAATACTACAGACATTCAATTCCATTTGTCTGTAATATTCCCGCAACCAAATCTATCGAGTGAGACAAAAAATGCCCCTGACCGCCAACTCCTACGCTGCGCAAGATGCCGCCTACCACGCCCACGGCCAGACCAACTGGCGCGCCCATGAAGAAAATGGCGCCCTTGTGATGGAACGCGGCGATGGGGTGTTCGTTTATGACGAAACCGGCAAGGAATATATTGAAGGCATGGCGGGCCTGTGGTGCTCGTCGCTCGGTTTTTCCAACCAGCGGCTGATTGACGCTGCCTCGGGCCAACTGAACAAGCTGCCCTATTACCATACGTTCAACCACAAGAGCTCCACGCCCACGGCAGAGCTGGCAGAGAAGCTTGTCTCCATCGCACCCGACAACATGTCCCGTGTCATCTTCAACTGCTCTGGGTCCGAGGCTGTCGATACCGCCATCAAGATGGTGCGGTTCTATCACAATGCCATTGGCAAACCGGAAAAGAAGAAGGTCATTGGCCGCATCAACGCCTATCACGGCACAACGATTGCCTCCGCGTCTCTGTGCGGCCTGCCGCCCATGCACAATTATTTCGACCTGCCCATGGAAACAGTCATCCATACCGACAGCCCGCACCATTACCGGTTCTGCGAGGAAGGCGAAACGGAAGAAGAATTTGCCAGCCGTCTGGCCAGGAACCTTGAAGATTTGATCATCAAGGAAGGACCGGAAACCATTGGTGCCATGTTTGCAGAACCCGTCATTGGCGCGGGTGGTGTAATCGTGCCACCGGCGACATATTTCGACAAAATCCAGTCGATCCTGAAAAAATACGACATCCTGCTGGTGTCGGACGAAGTGATCTGTGGTTTTGGCCGTACAGGCAATATGTGGGGCTGCCAAACCTATGACATGCAGCCCGACATCATCACCTGCGCCAAGGCGCTGACAGCTTCCTACATTCCCATGTCGGCTACCATCCTGAGCGACAAGGTCTATCAGGCCATTGCCGATGGATCGAACGAACTAGGCGTGTTCAGCCATGGCTTTACCTATGGCGGCCACCCGGTTGCCGCCGCCGTTGGTCTGGAAACGCTGAACATCTATGAAGAAATGGATTTGGTGAATGTCGTGCGCGGCCTGACACCGGCCTTCCAGACCATGTTGCATAGCTTCCAAGACCACCCGCTGGTCGGCGAATGCCGGGGCGTTGGCATGGTCGGCGCTATCGAGCTGGTGCGAAACAAAGACACTAAAGCCAATTTCGACCCCGCCGCCAAGGTCGGCATTACCCTGGCCAAGGCTGGTGAAAAGCATGGCGTGATTGTCCGGGCCATGAAGGGCGATGCGCTGGCCATGTGCCCACCCTTCATCATCACCGAAGAGCAGATTGGCATGATGAAATCGCGCCTTGATGCCGCCTTCGACGAAACCTACAAATGGGCCAAAGAAGAAGGCCTGGTCGGCTAATTTCGCCGACAGAGAAGTGAGGAAGATATGACCAAGTCCTACCTGAAACAGTATCCGGACGAAAACGGCTATTTTGGCGATTATGGCGGCGCGTTCCTGCCCCCGCCCCTGGAAGGCCCTATGGCCAAAATTCAGGAGGCCTATCTGAAGTTTTCCAACAACTCGGACTTCCTGAATGAGTTGAATTACATCCGCAAACACTTCCAGGGACGGCCCACGCCGATTCACTATGCCCGCAACCTGACCGCAAAACTGGGCGGCGCGCATATATACCTGAAGCGCGAAGATTTGAATCATACCGGCGCCCACAAGCTGAACCACTGCATGGGCGAAGCGCTGCTGGCCAAATATATGGGCATCAACAAGCTGATCGCCGAGACAGGCGCGGGCCAGCACGGTGTAGCCCTGGCGACGGCTGCCGCTTATTTCGGCATGGAATGTGAAATTCACATGGGTGAAGTCGACATTGAGAAAGAACACCCCAATGTCGTGCGCATGAAGCTGCTGGGGGCTACCGTTGTGCCCGTAAGCTTTGGCGGCCGCACCCTGAAAGAAGCTGTGGATTCCGCCTTGACGCCTATGTCGCCAGCCCGGATGACACCTTCTACGCCATTGGCTCTGTCGTAGGACCGCACCCCTTCCCGCAGATGGTGCGCGACTATCAGAGCATTGTTGGCATGGAAGCCCGTGGTCAGTTTTTGGACATGGTTGGCTCACTGCCAGACCACGTCGCTGCCTGTGTCGGCGGTGGCTGTAACGCCATGGGCCTGTTTGCCGGCTTTATCGATGATGAAGACGTTACGCTGCATGGCGTGGAACCGCACGGCACCGGCGAAGAGCTTGGCCAGCACGCCGCGACCATGACCTATGGCTCTGACGGCACCATGCACGGCTTCAAGTCCGTCATGCTGCAGGATGACGCAGGGGAACCAGCCCCCGTCCATTCGGTTGCCAGTGGGCTTGATTACCCCAGTGTTGGGCCGGAGCACGCCTTCCTGAAGTCTATCGGCAAAGTCAACTATCATGCGGCCAGCGACGACGCGACGATGAAAGCTTTCTACGCCCTGTCTCGCTATGAAGGGATTATCCCGGCACTTGAAAGTGCCCATGCCGTTGCCTGGGCAATGGACGTCGCTCCCGACATGAAAGGCCAAAGCATCCTGTTGAACCTGTCGGGCCGTGGCGACAAGGACATCGACTATGTCGCGGCCACCTTCGGCCATGGGGAAGATTACGCACTGTAAGCCAGGACGAGAATAGGCCGTTCGCGCTGTGTGATTGGCCGCTGATAGGCGGACAATTGTATCGAGGTGCGGGCATGCACCTGTCGCAAAATTTCTAGCGGCAAGGTGTTCGTACCTCGATACAATTTTCTTCGAAAATCACTCGGCACGAACGGTTTTCGGCGATCTAGTTGCTTGGCTCTTTCCAGATGCCGCGCTCGACCAGTTTCCTGATCTGCGTTTTGGTGACCTCTTCGGCATATTCGTCGTGGGTCATCGGCGCACGGTCGGCGTACAGGTTCTTCGGGTAGATCGCTTCTTCATAGATCAGCTGGATCATCTCGGTCTTGAGGTCCTTCATCCAGTTCGTCCACTTCGACGTGGTGCGATGATGCCGCAGCGCCTCAATATTCACCGGACCGCAAACCGAGGTGGACACCCCGCCATAGTCCTGCTTGCCGACCAGCTGACCGCGATAATCGACAATCATCGACTTGCCGCCGAATGTATCAATCGGCGTGTCCGAATCCTGCGTCAGATAGTAAGTGCCCATATTGGGTGCCATGACATACATATTATTGTCGAGCGCCCGCGCGCGGGTCTGAATCTCGTAATAGTCGTTCGACGCAGCTGGGTGCGGGATCGACGCCCGATAAACGACCTCGGCCCCGTTCATCGCCAGCGCACGGGCATATTCGGGGTAAGAGCCTTCATTGGCCATCATGATACCCATGCGGCCAATGTCTGTATCGACAACAGGGAAAAAGGCGTCCAGCGTGCGGCCGTAGCGTTCCACCCACCAGTCGAAAATGTCATGCGGCGTCATGGAATGTTCCACCGGCAACAGTGGGACAACCTTGTAATGCTGCAGGATCACATCGCCTTCCGGGTTGATGATGAAACCAACATTGAAGAAACGATCTTTGATTTCAGGGTGCCGCGCCTTGGCCTGTGCCATGATGTAAACATCATATTCCTTGGCAATTTCGCCCAGGGCATCGGTTTCCGGACCAGGAATGTCAATCGCCCCTATATTGGCGAACTCAACATGGTCGAGGTCCAGGACCTCATCATTGAAGCCCTGCAGTGCCCCTTCGGGGATGGCAACAAGCCTTACCGGCAGGTCCAGACCCGCCAGCCAGCTCGCAGCCTTCACCATGTGCTTGTGGTGTTCGATATTCACCATAATGTCTTCGCGGCGTGAAATACCGCGAACGGTGGGCACCAGGCCTACCGCGTTATATGGATCGATCTTTGCCATGGTGAAGGCCCTTTCTTTTAGATGTTCACCTTTACGTTGATGAACCATTCACGACCACGGTCGAACAGGCTTTCAGCGGCGTTGAACGTGGAGCTATAAATGCCTGTGCGCAGGAATCGCTTGTCGGTCAGGTTGGTGACGCCAACCGTCAGCGAGTACTGCTCGTCCAGGGCGATCCAGGCAATGTTGGCATTCAACAGATGGAACCCATCCTGGAAGATTTCCGGCGAGTTGAGCGCATCATTGTAGAAGCTGGACCGATAGGACCAGTCAAGCCGCGGGATCACATAACCACCGTTACCGACCATGATTTCATGGGAGATACCAGCACTGAATGTCCACTTGGAGACACGCTCAAAGCTGGACGCCAGGCTGATTTCAGTCGCCCGCTGGTCGATTTCTTTAAAGTCTGCATCGGTGTAGCCAAGCGTCACTTCCACAAAGGTGGATTCAAACGGCTGGCCAGCCACTTCCAATTCAAAACCCTTGATCTTGGCACTGGCTGCATTCGAGGTAATCGGCGCAACGTCGCGGAAGATCTGGACCTGCAGGTCATCATAATCCGTATGGAAGGCAGCCGCATTCACCCGCAGGCGATTGTCCGGCGTGGTGTATTTGACACCCACTTCGAACACCTTGGCGAATTCCGGATCAAAGGATGGGGTTTCAGGCAGCGGCGGGAACACGCGCTGGTTAAAACCACCAGACTTGAAGCCTTCAGAATAGGTGGCATAGATCATCGCATTGTCGAATTCATAGGCCACGTTCACCATGGGGGTGAATTCGGTGATGGATGTCTGCACTTCTTCAAACGGCAGGATGCGGGTGCCCACACCAAATGCCGGGCCAAGACCACCACCGGGCTGCGGTGCCAGCGTGCGGTCGGCGAAAATGATCTGATCCGGCAGGAACTTCTTTTTTTCATCCGTATAGCGAATACCACCGGTGATGCTGAAAGCATCGGTGACGTAATAAGTCGCCTGGGTGAAGATCGCCCAGTTCTGGTTATCGAAGAAGCCACCGGAACGGAAGTCGGCCGGCACAAACTGCAGCAGGTTCACATTCAGGCCATCTTCCTGGAAGAAGTAAAAGCCGGTGATCCACTTCAGCTGATCATCAAATGCGTTCACAGACAGCTGGAGTTCCTGAGAGAACTGCTCCTGCTGAATGTCATCAAAGAACTGCGCAATTGTATGTGGTGACTGGTCACCGTCACGCGCGGCCTGTGCATCAATTTCGCGGTAGGACGTGATGGACTTGATTGCCACGGAATCATTGACGTCATAGTCGACCGTCAGCGCCAAACCCCAGATGTCGATGTTGGAGTATGACGGCGCGGTGCCGGCATTTTGGTCCATGCCAAGTACGAACTGGTCATTATAACAGGCTGGGTTGTTCAGATTGCCGCCACCATCGATGGGCTGGCCCGGCACAAGGCCGAGGCAATCCTGGCCGCCCAGAAATGTCGCCAGATAATTATGCAGGAGAGCAAAATTGTCTGACGGCGCATCAAGCGGCGGGTTCAACAGGCTGGGATCAAAATTGCCATTGGCGTCCAGCGGGTTGAAGATCATGGAGTTCAGGTCCGTGCCACCAACCCGGTTCAGGCGGG
>JAURPT010000097.1 GCA_030836535.1 Alphaproteobacteria bacterium | reverse complement strand
GTGCCGGCACCCTGTTGAGACTTGGCAAAGGCGCGTTCGACACTGGTGTCGAGGCCCATCACTTCGCCGGTTGAGCGCATTTCCGGGCCCAGCAGGGTGTCGACGCCCGGGAAGCGGGCGAAGGGGAAGACCGCCTCTTTAACAGCGACGTGATCCAGTGCCACATTTTCCAGCCCGAAGCTGGCTAGGCTTTCACCCGCCATGACACGAGCAGCAATCTTGGCGATGGGCTGACCAATGGTCTTGGCCACGAATGGGACTGTGCGGCTGGCGCGCGGGTTTACCTCCAGCAGGAAAATATCCGTCCCCTGGATGGCGAATTGAATATTCATCAGCCCGACCACGTTGAGTGCAAGCGCGAGGTCCCGGGTCTGGCGGCGCAATTCTTCAAGGATGTCATCAGACAGTGAGAAGGGCGGCAGGGAACAGGCCGAATCGCCGGAATGCACGCCGGCCTCTTCAATGTGTTCCATGATGCCGGCGACAAAGACATCCTTACCGTCGCACAGGGCATCAACATCCACTTCGGTAGCGTTGCGCAGGTAGTAGTCGATCAGAACCGGGCTGTCGCCGGAGAGCTGCACAGCCTCATTCATATAACGGGACAGCTGGTTTTCGTTGTGAACGATTTCCATGGCGCGGCCACCCAGCACATAAGATGGGCGGATTACCACCGGATAGGTGATGTCTTCGGCGATGGCTTTGGCTTCGTCGATGGAGGTCGCAATGCCGTTCGGCGGCTGGCGCAGTTTCAGGTCGTTGACCAGTGCCTGGAAGCGTTCACGATCCTCGGCCAGGTCAATGGCATCGGGCGATGTACCCAGGATGCGCACACCCGCTTCTTCCAACCCATTGGCCAGGTTCAGCGGGGTCTGGCCGCCGAATTGGACGATCACACCCAACACGTCGCCGGTGCTCTGCTCGCGGCGGATCAACTCCAGCACATGCTCGGTGGTCAGCGGCTCAAAATATAGGCGGTCGGCCGTGTCATAGTCGGTGGACACTGTCTCCGGGTTACAATTGACCATGATGGTCTCATACCCGGCTTCCGTCAGCGCATACACTGCATGCACGCAGCAATAGTCAAACTCAATGCCTTGGCCAATACGGTTCGGCCCGCCACCCAGAATAACGACCTTCTTGCGGTCCGTGGGGCGTGATTCGCAGGCATCAAGCCCTGGCACATGCTCGTAGGACGAATACATATAGGGGGTCTTGGCATCGAATTCTGCAGCGCAGGTGTCGATCCGCTTGTAGACCGCGTGCACGTCCAGCTCGTCTCGCAGGGCGCCGACGGCGGCGGCTGACTGGTTGGTCAATTCACCCAGGCGGGCATCCGTAAAACCGAGGCTCTTGAGTGCCTGCATGGCGTGCGGGTCTGTCGGCAGACCATTGGCTTTAATGTCGGCTTCGGTGTCGACGATCAGCTGCATCTGCTCGAGGAACCACGGGTCATATTTCGTGATCTCATGCACCCGTTCTTGCGACAGGCCATCGCGCAGGGCCTGGGCGATCACCAGGATACGGTCTGGCGTCGGCTGGCCCAGCTGGGCTTCCAGTGCGGACGTGTTGCCGCTGCCCGGTTCGTAGCCTTCTATGGCAATGTCGTTCAGCCCCGTCAGGCCCGTTTCCAGCGATGTCAGCGCCTTTTGCAGGCTTTCGGGGAAGGAACGGCCAATGGCCATGGCTTCACCCACAGACTTCATGGCTGTGGTCAGCATAGGCTGGCTGTTGGGGAATTTCTCAAACGTAAAGCGCGGGATCTTGGTGACAATATAGTCGATGGTCGGCTCGAACGAGGCTGGTGTCACGCCGGTAATGTCATTGTCCAGCTCATCCAGCGTGTAGCCTACGGCCAGCTTGGCAGCGACCTTGGCAATCGGGAAGCCGGTAGCCTTGGACGCCAGTGCAGATGAGCGAGATACGCGTGGGTTCATCTCGATAACGATGAGTTCGCCATTGTCCGGGTTCACGGCGAATTGCACGTTCGAGCCGCCGGTCTCCACCCCGATTTCCCGCAGGCAGGCAATCGAGGCATTCCGCATGATCTGGTATTCTTTGTCCGTCAGCGTCAGTGCCGGGGCGATGGTAATCGAGTCACCGGTGTGAACACCCATCGGATCCACATTTTCAATGGCACAGACGATGATGCAGTTATCCGCCTTGTCGCGGACCACTTCCATCTCATATTCCTTCCAGCCCAGGACAGATTGTTCAACCAACACTTCTGTGACCGGTGAGGCATCCAGGCCGCCGCGAACGATGGTCTCAAATTCTTCACGATTATAGGCAATGCCGCCGCCGGTGCCGCCCATGGTGAAGCTGGGGCGAATAATGGCGGGCAGGCCGACCTTCTCGAGCGCCTTGAAGCCTTCTTCCAGCGAGTTGACCACCTCACTGGCCGGGCTGGACAGGCCGATCTTGTCCATGGCTTCGCGGAACAGCAGTCGGTCTTCAGCTTTTTCTATGGCTTCCTTCTTGGCGCCAATCAGCTCAACGCCAAATTCTTCAATCGTGCCGTCTTCCACCAGTGCCAGTGCCGTATTCAGCGCGGTCTGGCCACCCATGGTGGGCAGCAGGGCGTCGGGCCGCTCAGCTTCGATGATCTTGCGGACCATTTCAGGGGTGATGGGCTCCACATAAGTGGCATCTGCCACGCCCGGATCGGTCATGATCGTCGCCGGGTTGGAGTTCACCAGAATGATGCGGTAGCCCTCATCCTTTAGGGCGCGGCAGGCCTGGGTGCCGGAATAGTCAAATTCACAGGCCTGGCCAATGATGATGGGGCCAGCCCCAATGATCAGGATGCTTTCAATATCGGTTCGCTTAGGCATGGTCGGCCACTGCTTTCATGAACTGGTCGAACAGGTAAAAACTGTCTTGTGGGCCAGGGGAGGCCTCGGGGTGGTGTTGCACGGAGAAGATCGGTCGGTCCTTGTAGGCCAGGCCGCAAAGCGTTTTGTCGAACAGCGAGATATGCGTCATTTCCACATTGTCGGGCAGGCTGTTCTCATCAACGGTAAAGCCGTGATTCATCGAGGTGATCTCAACCTTGCCGGACCGCAGGTCCTGCACCGGGTGGTTCGCCCCGCGATGGCCCTGATGCATCTTGACGGTCGTGGCCCCAGCCGCGAGCGCGAGCATCTGGTGGCCCAGGCAGATGCCGAAGATGGGAATGCCGGTCTCCACCAATTCTTTAATAACGGGTACCGCATATTCACCCGTTGCCGCCGGGTCACCGGGCCCGTTTGACAGGAAGATGCCGTCCGGCTTGTGCGCCAGCACCTCCTCAGTCGTTGCAGTGGCGGGTAGCACGGTGATGCGTGCGCCTGTTGAGGCCAAGCAGCGAGCGATGTTCTTCTTCAACCCGTAGTCTATGGCAACTACATGATATTGGGCGTTCTCAACTTTGCCGTAACCCTCGCCCAGTGCCCAGCGGGTCTGGTCCCAATCATAGGTCTGGGTGCTGGTAACGTCCTTGGCGAGGTCCATGCCTTCAAGGCCGGGCCAGCTGCGGGCTTTCTCCAGCAGGGCATCGATATCGAACTGACCTTCTGGCGCGTGGCAGATGACCCCATTGGGCGCGCCGTCTGCGCGGATCACATTTGTCAGCTGGCGGGTATCGATCCCGCTGATGCCGATCAGGTTCTGTGCTTTCAGCCACTCATCTAGGTGGCTTGTGGCGCGGAAGTTCGACGGGTCCGTAATTGCCTGTCGTAGTACAAGCCCGCGGGCCGCGGCGGCATTCGTCTCAATATCTTCGGGGTTGGTGCCCACATTCCCAACATGGGGGAAGGTGAAGGTGATGATCTGTCCAGCGTAGGATGGGTCTGTCAGGATTTCCTGATAGCCGGTCATGGAAGTGTTGAAGCAGACTTCACCGACCGTGTCGCCGGTGGCGCCTATGCCATACCCCCAATATACATCACCGTTTTCTAAAACGAGAACTGCTGCTACGCCCGAATGAGGCGGGCTATGCGGCGAGGGGGGCAGTTTAGACATGCAATCTCCGACCTGGACAGCGGGGGCGGGGCCACAATGTACACCCGCGCCGGGCAAATTGCACGGGAGCATAAGCAAAAGGGTGTTGCAGGTCAAGCAAATCAGGAAAAGAATTTTTTGTTTAAAATCAATGGGTTATGATGTTCTATCTTGTTTGCCAATAGTGGGATTTTGCTCTATTGTGGCAGTCTTTTCCCGAGCCATTCGCGCCGGGGGAAGAACAGGACTTCATTGTTCTGCCCAAGCGAGGAAAGAAATATGCTGCGTGACGATCTTGCAGACTCTTTGGCAACCGCCATGCGTTCCCGTGACAAGTTAAAGACCGCGACCCTTCGCCTTATCATGGCGGCGATCAAGGATCGTGACATTGCCAGTCGTGACGGCGACAATCGGGACGGTGTCGACGATGATGAGATCCTGCAGATCCTGCAGAAGATGGTTCGCCAGCGTCGCGAATCGATCTCGACCTATGAAGAAGCAGGTCGGTTGGAACTTGCTGAGCAGGAACGTGAAGAAATCACGGTGATTGAAGCGTTCCTCCCGGTGCAGATGGACCAGGCCGAAATCGATGCTGCTGTCAAAGCCACGATTGAGGAGCTGGGCTGCGAGTCGATCCGGGATATGGGCAAGGTCATGGCCGCGCTGCGCGAAAACTATGCCGGGCAGATGGATTTCGGCAAGGCTTCTGGCGCTGCCAAACAGCTGCTGGAATAGCGCCGCAACGAAGTAGCCCCACAAAAACGGGGGCGATTCCACAATTGCCTTTATGAATCCTCGGCTGCGGAGATACACTCTCGCCATGCGCTTTACGCCCGACTTTCTTGATGACCTGCGAATGCGGCTGTCCCTGGCCGACTATATCGGTCGCCGTGTGCGGTTGACCAAGAAGGGGCGGGAACATTCCGGCCTGTGCCCGTTCCACAATGAAAAGACGCCATCCTTCACGGTGAATGAAGAAAAGGGCTTCTACCACTGCTTTGGCTGCGGGGCGCATGGGGACATCATCAAGTTCGCCATGGAAACAGAGGGTGTCTCGTTCCCCGAGGCGATAGAACGCCTGGCGGATGAAGCGGGTTTGGCCCTGCCGGCTGAAAAACCGGGGGACCGCCAGGAGGCGGCGAAACGCAAAGGCCAATATGAAGTGCTGGAAACGGCAACAAGCTGGTTTGAAACACAGCTGCGCAGCGATGCGGCCATTGGCGCCCGTGACTATCTGACCCGCCGCGGGCTGAGTGAGGCAACAATTTCAGCATTCCGCCTCGGCCTGGCGCCCAACAGACGGACCTATCTGCGTGATTCGATGACATCGCGCGACATCACCGAGCCGCAATTGGTTGAAACGGGCCTCGTGATCAAACCGGATGATGGCGGCGAGGCCTATGATCGGTTCCGAGACCGCATCATCTTCCCCATCGCTGACGTGCGCGGGCGGGTGGTCGCCTTTGGCGGGCGGGCGTTGGGTGAGGCACGAGCGAAGTATCTCAACTCGCCAGAGACGGATCTCTTTCATAAGGGCACCATGCTCTACAATATGGACAAGGTCCGTGCCGCTGCCCGTGAAAAAGACCGGCTGATTGTGGTTGAAGGGTATATGGATGTCATCGGCCTGGCTCAGGTCGGCATCAAGGAGGCTGTTGCACCGCTGGGCACGGCCCTGACAGAACAGCAAATCCAGCAGCTTTGGCGGTCAGTGCCGGAACCTGTCCTGTGTTTTGACGGCGACAACGCAGGCCTGCGTGCCTCGCGCCGGGCGATGGAACGCGTCCTGCCATTGCTAAAGCCCGGCCACTCATTGCGCTTCGCATACCTACCGGCAGGCGAAGACCCGGACAGTCTGGTCGCTGCAAATGGTGCCGGTGCCTTTGAGGCGGTGCTGGAAGAGGCCAAGCCACTCATTGATGTGTTGTGGGACACGCTGTTGGAACAGGGCTCGACAGATACGCCCGAGCGCCGGGCCGGTTTTCGGGCCAGTCTGGTCGATGCCGCCCGCAATATTGGCGACGATACAGTCCGCCGCTTCTATATGGATGATCTGGGTAATCGCTTTAAGAAAATGGGGCAGCCTGCTGTCACGAATCAGCAGGCGGGTAATGACCGCTATTCTACGCGGCAGGACAGACCATTTCGACGCGGTGGCCGGGATTTCCAGCCACCCGTGAGTGCAGAACTCCTGCGAACCCCCCTGGCGCAGTCGACAGGTGAGCCATCGTCGCGCCGGGACAAGATGCTCGTACTGGCGATTCTCAATCATCCAAGGCTTTTGGATGACCTTGAGGAAGAGTTATTTGCAGTGCATTTCGAGGGCGCAGAACTTGACAAAATACATGCTGCAATCATACACATTGCGGTTCAGTGTCGGGCGGATAGTATCAACCTTGAAAGTGGCACCCTAAAGGACCATCTCAGAGAACGTGGGTTCGCTGATTCCCTAGCGCGGATGGAAGCAGACCGGTCGCTCCTGAGTGATGGTTTTGTCAGGACGAACGCACCGTATGAGCAAGCCTTGCGCGGTGTGCGGCATTTGCTGGATGAACACCAGCTTCATGCCGTCCAACAGGAGTTACACCAGGCAGAGATGGAAGCTGCCGACCACACTGATAAAGAATTGCTCGACAGGGCAGCGCTTCGCATTAAGGCTTTGCGCGACCAGATCGGGGAACTAAAGGGGAAGATCGCCCGGCACGGTGAATTTCCTCTTTAAAAACAAAAAGTAAGGGCAGACTGGATCTGCTTTGTGAGTTTGGTATTTTCGGGTGAAAACCCACATCGTGGTGCGCCACGAGGGAGCAAACACTAGATGGCAAAAAAAGCAGCTGAAGCCACCAAGGCGACCGAAGAAACCGAAGAAACAGGCGGTAGCCCGCTTGTTGATGCGGGTGCAGAAGCCGTTAAGAAAATGGTCGCCGCCGCCAAGGAGCGCGGCTATGTCACCTATGATGAAGTGAACAAAGTTCTCCCGCAGGATCAGCTGTCGTCTGAACAGATTGAAGACATCATGGCCATGATTTCCGAAATGGGAATCAATGTCATCGAGAATGAAGAAGCAGAAGAATTTGCCGAATCGGATGAAAAGGCCGCCGCTTCTGATAAGCCCGCCAAGGCCGATGAGGTAGACCGCACAGATGACCCGGTCCGCATGTATCTGCGCGAAATGGGTAGTGTGGAGCTGCTGTCACGCCAGGGTGAAATTGCCATCGCCAAGCGTATTGAAGCTGGCCGTAATGCGATGATCGACGGCCTGTGCCAAAGCCCCATTACATTTGAGGCCATGACGGACTGGCATGACCACCTGGCTGATGAAACCATGTTGCTGCGCGACATTATCGACCTCGACGCCACCTATGGCGGGGGCCCCAATGCGAAGAACCAGAACAAGACTCTGGGTGCTGTTCTTTCAGGCCGTGGCCTGAACATCGAAGAAAATGACAAGGCCCCGGCTGATGAGGAAGAAGAGCGCCGGGCTGAGGCTGCCAAAAATGGCGAAGTGATTGAGGAAGAAGAGGACGACAAGGATGACGAGGAAAGCAATGTTTCGCTTTCTGTCATGGAAGAGCGTCTGAAGCCCGAAGTCATTGCCAAGTTCGAAGAAATCGCCGGCATCTTCAAAAAGCTTAAAAAGCTTCAGCATGACCGCATTGAAGCCCAGATGTCGGACTCGACCTTCTCTGCTGCGCGGGAAAAGCGCTATCAGGGCCTCAAGCATGACCTGATTGAGCTGGTTGATTCTGTCCACCTGAACAACAACAAGGTCGAAGAACTGGTTGACCAGCTTTACGGCTATAATCGACGCATCATGAATCTGCAGGGTGCCTTGCTGCGTGCGGCAGAAGCACACAAGGTTGCCCGTGTTGACTTCCTGCAGGAATATCGCGGCCGTGAAATTGACCCGACCTGGACTGAACATGTTGCTGGCCT
>JAURPT010000096.1 GCA_030836535.1 Alphaproteobacteria bacterium | reverse complement strand
TTGGAACAGGATGGCAGTAATCTGGGTCCGGTACAGCGCGGTCTGGCGTCTGACGGCTTCCGGGGCATGGTGCTGTGTGACCAGGAAGCCCGCGTCCGCCAGTTCCACGAACTGGTAGAAGATTATGTAATGGGGCGACGCTGATGGCTGATTTTGTAACACTTGAGCGCCCGGCCGAAGGTGTAGCACTGGTGACCATGACCAATCCCGAGATTAATAATTTCGGGTCCTGGGTGGCGATTTATGAACTTTGGGAAGCCATGAAGGAAGCCCGTGAAGGTGGCGCCCGCGTTACGGTGCTGGCCTCTGGCGTAGAAGGGCATTGGTTCCATCATGCCTGGCTGCGCGACCTGTCCAACATGTTCCAGGGCAAGGAAGTCACCGGTCCCAATGATGGCTGGTTTGGGTGCATTGATGAGATTACCAAAACCAATGTGGTGACGATTGCTGCTATTTCTGGTGATACCTCTGGTGGTGGCTGTGAGCTTGGCTGGGCGTGCGACCTGCGCGTGGCAGAAGAAGGCGTGTTGTTCAGCCAGCCAGAAGTACGTATCGGTGTTGGCGTGGGTATGGGCGGTGCATCGCGGCTCGTCAGGCTGATCGGCCGGACGATAACTGCAGAAATGATCCTCGACGGGGTGCCGATGACAGCTGAGCGCATCTACCAGCTTGGCGGCGTCAACAAGCTGGTTTCCAAAGGGACGGCAACAGAGACTGCCGTGAAGTGGGCGACGCGCCTGGCGGGCCATTCAGCACCGGCCTTGGGTGCCATGAAGCGCATGTTGAACGATGCGCAGGAGATGATCCTGTCAGAATCTGTCATGAACGACCAACGGGTGTTCCAGGAAATTTCCGGCAAGCCCGAAGCCATTGAGCAGATGGAGAAAGTCCAGGCCAAATTCGACGCTGGCATGTCATTCCAGGAAACTTACTGGGCAGATGACGACTAGTTGAAGTCGTTAGAGCGCTTCGATGACCAAGTGATGCACGGCGCTTAGTCGGTCATAGTTTTGGTGACCATGGGCAACCAACAGAACATCCACGCCCATGGCGGTGCCAACCTCATGGTCGTGGTCTGTGTCACCAATCATCAAAGTGCGCGCAGGTTCAATGCCCGTTTCTTCAATAAGTTCCAGTCCCCGTTGGCGCTTTGAGGCAGCATGATGGTCGGTGATGCCCGCGATATGCTGGAAGTAGTTGCTCAACCCCAGTTTGGCCGTTACCTCAATCACATGACTTTGCTGAGCTGCGGAAAGAATAGACTGTTCTTTCCCTAGATCGTGTAACGCCCCCAGCAGGGACATGGCGCTGTCATGCAGGGATGCTTCATGCGCCCGCTGATCGTAGATGGCGATGTAGTCGTCTGCGAGGTCTTCAAATGACCGACGGGTAAAATCAAACCCCAGGGCGCGGTAGTAGTCTTTGATGGGGAAGCCAAAGATAGACCGGTATTCCTCGCGCGTTGGGACCGGCAGGTTTTGGGCCGTTAGCATGCCACCGACAATTTCAATACATAGGGTCACATCGTCCAGGATGGTGCCGTTCCAGTCCCAGATGATGTGGTCATAGTCCGTGACGTCGATATTGTGGTGGGACAGGGGCATGGTGGTCGGTCTTCTTTAGGGTTGGAATCGCTTGCCTTCGCTTGCCAAGGCAATATAACACTCGTGCTTGGAACACCTAGCACCAACCAATAAGACGACAGTAAGGAATCCCCCCCCATGATCCGCGATCAGGAAGTACTCAACCAGTTTCTCGACACCGTCAGCCGTTTTGTCCGCGACAAGCTGATCCCGCTGGAAGAAGAAGTAGCCGAAACCGGCGTTGTGCCGGCAGAAATCCTGGCGCAGATGCGTGAGCTTGGACTTTATGGCATGACCGTCTCTGAAGAGTATGGCGGCCTTGGCCTGACGCTGGAAGAAGAAGTGCTAGTGCTGTTTGAGCTTTGCAAAGCAGCCCCTGTTTTCCGTTCCAAGGTGGGGACAAATAACGGCATCGGCTCGCAGGGTATCGTCATTGATGGCACCGAAGAGCAAAAGCAGAAATATCTGCCCAAGGTGGCCTCTGGTGAATATGTCACGTCCTTCGCGTTGACCGAGCCGGATGCTGGTTCAGACGCCGGCGGCCTGCGTACGACGGCGCGCCTTGAAGGTAATCAGTACATCCTGAATGGCACCAAGCGCTATATCACCAATGCGGCCGATGCCAGCATCTTTACGGTGATGGCCCGCACAGACCCCGAAGGCGGCACCCGTGGTATTTCGTCCTTCATTGTTGAGGCGAATTCGCCGGGCGTGACGGTTTCCAACCCTTATAAGAAGATGGGCCAGAACGGCGCCAATATTTACGACATCATCTTTGAAGATTGCCCGGTACCGCCGGAAAACCTCATTGGTGGCGTTGAAGGCAAGGGCTTTGGCACAGCGATGAAGACGCTCGACCGTGGCCGCATCCATGTGGCCGCTGTTTGCATTGGTGTCGCCCAGCGTCTGGTGGAAGAAAGCCTGCGCTATGCCATGGAACGCAAGCAGTTCGGTCAGGAAATTGCCAACTTCCAACTTGTCCAGGCGATGCTGGCTGATAGCCAGACCGAAACCTATGCAGCACGCTGTATGATCCTGGATGCTGCCCGCAATTATGATGATGGCATTCGCGACCGTGGTCAGGCTGCCCAGTGCAAGATGTACGCCTCTGAAATGGTCGGCCGTGTGGCTGACCGTGCGGTGCAGATCCACGGCGGTGCCGGTTATGTTTCCGAATATGCGGTAGAACGTTTGTATCGTGATGTGCGTATCTTCCGCATTTACGAAGGCACAACACAAATTCAGCAGACGGTCATTGCCAAGGAAATGATGCGAAATTTCGAGGGCTAATCTGCCGTACCCCGTAAAGACGGGAAAAATCTGTAATGGCCTGATCGCCACCGTTGGCGGTCAGGCTATTTTTCTGCGTTCATCACCGGTTCAGCCCATCCGTAGACAAATGTCCCTGCATTGCGAAGGGAAATGCCTATCTCTCCGTTCAATGCACTGTTCCCTCCTACAGAGAACACATTTGGGACAATGATGAGAAAGGATGTTTGGATGCAGTTTGGTAGCAAAAGAAACCTGTCGATGATGTTGGTCGGGGCTTTCAGCCTTGGGCTGGCTGGTGTTGCGCTGGCCGCACCTGGTCACCATAGCGAAAGCCGCTTCAACAAGGTTGATACGGATGGTGATGGCGTTGTCAGCCAGGAAGAATTCCAGGCCCAGCGGGCCAGCCGCATTGCCACCGTCAATGTCGATGGCCAACCGGGGTTGAGCTTTGATGAATTCGTTGAGTTGCGAGAGCAGCGGGCGAAAGAATTTCGTGAGCGCCGGGTCAAGCGGGTGTTCAACCGCCTAGATGCCAATGACGACGGCATTATCGATGATGTGGAACTCGCGGCCCGGACCGACACGATGTTCGACCGCATCGATGCCAATGATGATGGCGCGCTCTCCAAGGAAGAAATGATGAGTCATCGTTGGAAACGGCATCATGCAGGCCACCATGGCCATGACCGGGCCATGGGCTATCACGACAATGCGCACCAACAGGTGCCGCCACCGCCGATGCCTTGATATCATTACCTTTCTGGTAAGTCTTAAGGCCGATCAACCTTAGTTGGTCGGCCTTTTCGTTGGGGCATCATTCGCCGCTAAGATGCAGGATCACTTCACGCCGATGCGGCCTGTTGCGGTGTTCAAACACATAGAGCCCCTGCCAGGTGCCCAGTAGCGGTCGACCCTGGGCGACCGGAATGCTCAAATGCGTTTGTGTCAGGGCGGATTTAATGTGCGCAGGCATATCATCTGGTCCTTCTGCCGTATGGCGATAGGGGCCGGTCACCGGTGCCAGGCGCTCAAAAGCATTTTGCAGATCATACAGCACATCCGGGTCGGCGTTTTCCTGAATGGTCAGCGAAGCGGATGTATGGCGGATATAGACCGTCAAAAGGCCGGTCGTGATCCCCTGTTGCTGGGACCACGACACAGCCTCGTGAGAAAACTCATACAGGCCAGGGCCGTTGGTTTCGACGGTCAATATGCCCTGTGCCTGCTGCATGATATTTAGCTCGCCAAAAAGGCGTCGGCATCCAGATCCATCATGCTTTCTGACCCAGCTTCCAGCTTGGTCAAGTGTGCGATGGTATCGGGCAGCATGCGCTCAAAGAAGAAACGGGCTGTGATCAGCTTGTTCTTCATGAAGGCTTCATTTTCGGTGCCTTCTGCGAGCTTGTCGGCCGCTGTGCGTGCCTGCATGAGCCATACATAGCCCATGCTGACCAGCGCCATGATGCGCAGATAGTCGACGGCAGCAGCTCCAGCATTGTCCGGGTTGGCCATGCCGTTTTGAAGCAACCACATGGTGCCCTGTTGCAGGTGCCCCAGGGCATCGCCGAGCCGTTTGGCCAGCGGCGCCAATGTGTCATGGTCCCCATTGGCGGCAACGCTTTCCTGCACCAGTGCCATGAAGGCCTGCACTGCTGCGCCATTTTTGGCACCCAGCTTGCGGCCCACCAGATCCATGGCCTGAATGCCATTGGTGCCTTCATAGATGGGGGCAATGCGGGCATCACGCGCAAACTGTTCCATGCCATGTTCGCGAATATAGCCATGGCCGCCATAGCATTGCTGCGACAGATAAGCGACTTCCACACCCATATCGGTGAAGTAGGCCTTGATGACGGGTGTCATGAGCCCGACCAGGTCATCAGCTTGCGCGCGAACCTCTTCATCCGGGTGGCGCTGGAGCATGTCCACCTGCAGGCCCATCCACAGGGCAAGACCGCGCGCGCCTTCGGTAAAGGCGCGGCTGGTCATCATCATACGGCGCACATCGGGGTGCACGATGATGGGGTCTGCGGGGCCTTCGGGGTTTTTCTTGCCGGTGATAGACCGGCCCTGCAGACGTTCATTGGTATAGGCCGCAGCATTCTGGTAGGCCACTTCGGCCACACCCAGCCCTTGCATGCCGACGCCAAGGCGGGCTTCATTCATCATGGTGAACATGGCCATCAGGCCTTTATGTTCTTCGCCAACCAGATAGCCGGCGGCTTCGTCATAATTCATGACGCAGGTCGCGTTGGAATGAACGCCCATCTTCTTTTCGATGGACCCGCAGGAGACGCCATTGCGTTCGCCGGGGTTGCCGTTTTCATCGAGAATGAATTTCGGCACGATGAAAAGGGAGATGCCCTTGGAGCCTTCCGGGCCGCCGGGGATTTTCGCCAGCACCAAATGGATGATGTTGTCAGACAGGTCGTGTTCACCGGCGGAAATGAAAATCTTGGTGCCTGTCACCCGATAGGTGCCATCGGCTTGTGGTTCGGCCCTCGTGCGCATCAGGCCCAGATCAGTACCGCAATGCGGCTCAGTCAGGTTCATGGTGCCGGACCATTCGCCCGTCATCATCTTGGGCAAATAGGTGTTCTTCAGCTCTTCTGTTGCATGGGCTTCAATGGCTTCCGCCGCACCTTTGGTGAGGCCGGGATACATGGCAAAGCCCCAGTTTGAGGCAATCATCATTTCAGACACAGCGAGGCCAAGTGTCTGCGGCAGGCCCTGGCCGCCAAAATCCGGGTTGGCCGTCAGACTCTGCCAGCCGCTTTGGCAGTACAGATCATAGGCTTCCTTAAAGCCGGTAGGGGCGGTGACGACGCCGTCGGTCCAGGTGCAGCCTTCTTCGTCACCACTCTGGTTCAGTGGATGCAGTACTTCTGATGCCAGCTTGCCGGCTTCGTCGAGAATGGCACTGGCAAGGTCTGGCGTCATGTCGTCGAAACCGGGAATATTGGCGTGCTTGTCGATGCCGAGAACATCGAACATCAGGAACATCTGGTCTCGTGTCGGGGCGGAATAGGTCGTCATGGACGGGGCTCCGTAAAGAAGGCGGGAAAGGAGGGTTTCAGGCTGGCCGGGTCTTGTCCGGCCTCAAGTTTTTCCAGCAGGTCACAAAAGCTGCTGAGTTCGTCGATTGTGGCATCCAGATCGTGCCGCTGAGACTCAAGGTCCTGCAACTGCTTGCGGCACATCTCGAGCGTGACATGACGCTGTTGGGCGCGATCGTCATCAAGGTCGTACAGGTCGAGCATGTCAGCAATTTCCGACAGCGAAAAGCCAACGCGCTTGGCGCGCAGCACCCAGGCCAGACGGCCCCGGTCGCGGCGCGAATAGATGCGCCGCTGGCCGTCTCGTTCCGGCGCCAGCAAATCATGGTCCTCATAGAAGCGGATAGTGCGCGGTGTAATGCCGAACTCCGTCGCGAGGTCCGATATTGAATAGTGTTCGCTCAAACTTGTCTTCCCAGTTGCTGTTCAACACTCCTAGACTAAGTTTACGTTAACGTAAACGTCAAGTTTATCCGGCTGATTCTATTTTCCCCAGGCTATGCAAGGCGTTATGTTTGCAGACCGGAACATCGCGGGGGTGGGGAGGCCGAGAAATGTCAACGAATCGCATTGCCAGCTATAAGGAATTTTTTCCGTTTTACCTGCGGGAGCATTCCAAAAGGGCCACTCGCGCTTTTCACTATGTAGGCACACTGACGGCGCTTGCTCTATTTGTGGGGTCTATTGCGACGCAAACTTGGTGGCTTATCCCGTTCTATTTGGTCATCGGCTATGGCTTTGCCTGGTACAGCCATTTGTTTATTGAACACAATAAGCCGGCAACCTTCACCTATCCGCTCTGGTCGTTCATTGGCGACCATCACATGCTGTCCCTGTTCCTGACGCGCAGCCTTAAAAAGCGGTTGGATGAGGCGGGAGTGTTGCAGGCTTAAGGGCCTTTGCGGATGCGGTAAACAAGCAGGCCGTCGTCCTCCGATATCGACACCAATTTGTGCCCGGCTTCTGAACACAAGGCGGGCAGATCTGTTTTGGAAGCCGGGTCCGT
>JAURPT010000095.1 GCA_030836535.1 Alphaproteobacteria bacterium | reverse complement strand
ACAGTCTGCCCCCAGGGATGAGGAGGCGAATGTAGTCTGGTGGCTGCCCCGGTCTTCAAAACCGGTGACACATAGTCATATGTGTGGTGGGTTCGATTCCCATCCGCCTCCGCCATCCTTCATTGTTTCTGGAGACTGCCCGTGACCGGTCGATCGCTACCGCCCTTCACCCTTGCTGCCCCTGATGGCGCAGAACACACCTTCCCCACCGGCCGACCGGCCTTGGTCGTTTTCATCAAGGAAGACTGCCCGACCTGCAACCTCGTGGCCCCGGTATTGAACGACTTGTTCAACGCCTATGGCGACGCGGTGGATTTTCTGCTGGCCGGCCAAACCCTTGAGGGCAATGCAAAATTGGCAGAGGTGCACCAGCTGGGCATGCCCATTCTGGATGATTCTGCGCTCGGCGTCGCCTTCAGCTATGACATTGATACCGTCCCGACCATATATCTGAGCAATGGCCGGGGGGAGATGCAGCAGGAAGTTATCGGCTTTGTGCGTGACGAATGGCAGGCGCTGGATAGCGCGCTAGCGAGCACGACGGGGAATGATGCAGCTGCCATTGACTGGGACAGCCTGCCGGACTGGCGCCCGGGTTGCGGGTCGCTTTCTGTTGACCCAACGATAGCCGCCCGACTGCAGGCAGAGGCGTCGGACAGCCCATTACGCGCGCGGTCTATTGAGATTGCCACAGCTGACGACGAATTCGAATTCATGTTCGACCAGGGCTTCACCGACGGGCTGCCTGTTGTACCGCCCACACCAGACCGCGTTATTCGCATGTTGGGTGGCACCGCGCGAGACGCGCAGGACATTGTCGCCCGCATGCCCCCCAATATGGGCGAAGTTACCGTTGAAAAGATTGCAATCAACGCCGTGATGGCCGGCTGCAAGCCCGAATATATGCCCGTGCTGATCGCCGCGGTGGAAGCCGTCTGTACTGACGAATTCAACATCCACGGGGTGATGGCCACCACCATGGGGGCTGCTCCCGTGATGGTCATCAACGGGCCTATCCGTGAAAAACTCGGCATGAATATGAAGATGGGTGCCCTGGGCCAGGGCAATCGGGCCAATGCCACCATGGGCCGCGCCCTGCGTCTGATTGTGCGTAATGTCGGCGGCGCCATACCCGGCGGCACGGAACGCTCCACCCTGGGCAACCCGATGAAGTTCACCATGTGTTTTGCCGAATGGGAAGAGCGCAGCAATTGGGATCCACTGCATGTGGAACGAGGCTTCAACAAAGAGGATTCCGTCGTAACCGTTTTTGCCATGACTTCGGGGCCCGTACAGATTGTTGATCAGGATTCGCGAGACGCTGCCCAGGTAGCAGGCTCCATGGGCATGTCGCTGGAAAGCGTGTTTCACCCCAAAGCGCACCGGGCAGGCATTGACAGCCTGCTGGTCGTGTGTCCCGAGCATGTGGACACGCTGTCGCGCGGCGACTATTCCAAAGGCGACCTGCGGGCGCAAATCCAGTCAGTTACGGAAAAGCCGTTGCGAGACCTGGTGGAAAGCGAGACCTCCGGCATTGGTATGAAGAAAGACCGAGCCGCCGGTATGCCCGCAGAAAAGCTGGACCGTATGGTCCCGAAATTCGCCAGTGAAGACTTCATCCATATCGTTGTCGCCGGCGGGGATGCGGGCAAGTTTTCCGGCATGTTCCATGGCTGGGCCTCTGGCGAGATAGGTTCGATGCCTGTTTCCAGAAAGATCGAAGACGTATAGATTGGTCGCACAACGCCTTGAATAAAGGCACCTCATGGAAAGGGGGACGTATTGACAACCATTCTAGACCCGACAGACGAACGGGTTCCTGTCGAGCGGCAATTGGCTGCCCGAAAAAATAACATTACAGGCGTCGTTGGCCTGCTGGACATCAGCAAGCCGCGCGGCGATGTGTTCCTCGACCAGGTGGAAGACCGCCTGCAGGAATTACTGCCTGATGTTGAGCTGCGGCGCTATGCCAAGCCGACATTTACGAAGCCGTGCCCGGACGACCTTCGACTGAAAATTCGCTCTGAATGCGACTTTGTCGTCGAAGCCCTGGCTGATTGAGGCTCATGCACGACGTGCAGTTTGCACGACACTGTATGGTTCGAAATCCAGGGAATTCCGTCGGTCTCTGTTGCGTCTGTAGAGTTCACCGATGCCGCTGCCACCCAGGCAGAAGCATTGGGCATGACAGCTGCCAAGGCGGTTTTTGTGCAGCATCCGATTCAGGACGCCACAGACGCAGAGATGCACCAGAAGGCTGATGACACGGTTCAGGCCATTCTTGAGGCTCTGATCAACGCCTAACGAACAGGACAAGACCCATTCTTAAGGTACACACAACCAATCTGCCGGTGGAGCTGATCCAGCCGCCGCTGGCAGAACACTTCCCCGATGTGGACGTCATCTCGCTTAACTCGCCAGAAGAGTTCGAGGCTGCAGCCCCAGACATTGAATATCTCTTTGCCCTGCTACCTTTTCGAGGCCTGTGGGAGAAAGCCCCCAAGCTGAAACTGATCCAGATTATCAGCACCGGGGTAGACAGCCTGCTACCGGCACCGGACCTGCCGGAGCATGTCAAAATCAGTAATGCGCGCGGGGCCCATGGCACCCAGATGGGTGAGTTTGCCCTGATGATGATGCTGGATTTTTCCAAAAACATGCCGCGCATTCGCCAGCAACAGGCTGACAGGGAATGGACGATGTTCATGCCCACCAATTTGCAGGGCAAAACCTGCGGTATTATTGGCCTGGGCGCTGTGGGTGAGGCCATTGCCGAGCGGGCCGCCGCCATGGGCATGCGGGTAATCGCCACCCAGCGGAACCCGAAAAACTCACCCCATGTGGAGCAGATCTACAGCGCCGACGACACTGCATTGGTTACCGAGCAATCGGACTACCTCGTGCTTGTGGTACCGCTGACCGACGACACCCGCGGCCTCTATGATGCCGATATGATTGCCCGCATGAAGCCAGACGCGGTGATGATCAACCTGTCGCGTGGCGGCATTGTTGACGAAGACGCCATTGCCACCGCCCTGCGAGATGGCAAAATCCGCGGCGCGGCCATTGATGTGTTCGAGCAGGAACCCCTGCCACAGGACCACCCTTTGTGGGACGTGCCCAACACCATCATCACGCCCCACATGGCCGCAGCCGATTTGGCCTACGTGCCCAATGTGGTTCAGGTGCTGGCGGAAAACATCCGACGGGTCGACAAGGGTGAAACACTCGTCAACGAGGTCGACCGCTATCGCGGCTACTAAGTAGATAAAAAAGGGGCCCGATGGCCCCTTTTTCATTCGCTCGCTCAGCGCTTAACTAGCCAAGCCAGTCTGCCAGAATTTCATCGCGATGTTCATCCGGCACGGAGCCGGCAGTCGTCAGCTCAGACTCAGTGCGGCTGAAACGCGGGGCCGGCGCCGGCTGCACGAAACCGTGCCGCTCCACAAAGGTCTCACGCGCGACATTATGGGCGTGCTTGGGCGCTTCTTCCAGGCTGAGCACCGGCGCAAAGCACACATCCGTAGTTTCCATGATGTCGCACCATTCGTCCCGCGTTTTGGTTTTGAAGATGCTAATCAAGCGCTCCTTGAAGTCTGGCCAGCGGGAGCGGTCATGCTGGTGGGCGCGTTCTTCTTCCTCAATGCCCGCATGGTGCAACAGCAAGGCGTAGAATTGCGGCTCGATAGACCCAAGCGCGATATGCTTGCCGTCTGAACATTCATAACAGCCATAGAAGGGCGCCCCACCATCAAGCATGTTGGTCTGACGTTCGTCATTCCAGACACCGCGGTTGAACATGGTGTACATCATGCCCATGAGCATGGAGGCACCGTCTGTCATCGCCGCGTCGACCACCTGGCCCTTGCCTGAGGTCTTGGCTTCCAAAAGTGCGGCGACTACGCCCAGCGCCAGCAGCATGCCACCACCGCCAAAGTCACCCACAAGGTTTAGCGGCGGAACGGGGCCGGAATCCGTCGTGCCGATTGCATGTAATGTACCGGTCAGCGCGATGTAGTTGATGTCGTGGCCTGCGGCCATGGCCATAGGGCCGTCTTGGCCCCAACCGGTCATACGACCGAACACCAGCTTTTCATTGCGCGCCATGCAGACGTCAGGCCCCAGGCCCAGCTTTTCCATAATGCCGGGGCGATAGCCTTCGATAATACCGTCGGCCTGTTCTACCAGCTTGAGGGCGGTTTCGACGTCGTCTGGGTTCTTCAGGTCCAGCGAAATAGAACGCCGCCCACGGGCCAGAATGTCGGACCGCATACCGGCAACATAATCTTCACTGTCATTGCTGTTAGGGCGGTCGATCCGCACCACGTCGGCGCCCATATCGGCCAAGATCATGCCGCAGAACGGCCCCGGGCCAATGCCCGTAAACTCAACAATTTTAATCCCCGCAAGCGGTCCCATCTGTCTCTCCTCGTTTAACTGTTGCCGGGCCTGGCCCGAAAGCTGGCCGTCAGCTTAGGCACTAATCGAGCGCAATAAAAGCCGCATGGCGTATTTTGCTACCTACTACTTTGGAGACATGCCCCTGGCCCTGAGTGTCTTCCACCAGCAGCACCTGGCCAATGCCAATTTCACGCACCTCCCCATCACCCGCTGTAATGCGCACAGCGGCATCCAGATTGATGATGAACTGCCTTCGCGGCGCGGTGTGCCAGTCATATTCATAATCTGCCGGGGATTCGATGAAGTAGACCCCCGTCGCAGGAATGCGCTCGGTGGTTTGGATGGTATGGAGTTGCTCTTTCCACTCCATCTCAATTTCTCGGAAGTGGGAGATACCCTCTTCATCTTCGTAAAGGTTCAGTATTTTCATGGTCTGTCCTGTTGATTGAAGATGTAGACTAACGGCTAATGACGGCATCGTCGCCCTGCTTTGCACTATGGCACCCGGAGTATAACGGATGATCTCCAGACTTATCAGAGACCCCCTTCTTCACTTCCTGACGATTGGCCTAGCGTTGTT
>JAURPT010000094.1 GCA_030836535.1 Alphaproteobacteria bacterium | reverse complement strand
GGCGATTCAAAAGCATTCCACACCAGAACTCAGGGGAGAATTCACATGGCAGGTAGAATGGACGGCAAAGTATCCGTCATCACAGGCGCAGCCAGCGGCATTGGCGCCGGCACCGCAGAACTGTTCGTCAAAGAAGGCGGCAAGGTTATCATTGCAGACTTCCAGGAAGAAGCAGGCCAGGCTAAAGCCGCCGAGCTGGGCGACGCTGCCCGCTTCATCAAATGCGACGTAACACAGGAAGACCAGGTTGCCGCCGCTGTGGATCTTGCCGTCTCCGAATTCGGCAAACTTGACTGCATGGTCAACAATGCAGGCATTGTTGGCTCTGTCGGTTCCATTGCACAGATGAATACAGAAGCCTGGGACCTGACCGTCGCCATTCTGCTCAAGGGCGTCTATCTGGGTATGAAGCACGCCGCTCGTGTGATGATCCCGCAGAAATCCGGCGTCATTCTGTCCATCGCCTCTACCGCAGGTGTGATCGGCGGCCTGGGCCCGCACTGCTACACTGCCTGTAAACATGGCGTTGTCGGCCTGACCAAGTCTGTGGCCTCAGAAGTGGGCAAATACCAGATCCGCGTCAACGCGGTTGCACCCGGCAATACTGTGACGGACATGACCGCTGCGGTGATGACCGGTGACAATGAAGCCTATGACAAGACAGCAGACGGCATTGCTTCTGGCTCGCCCCTTGGTTATGCGGGCTTCCCGATCGACATTGCCAATGGCCTGCTGTACCTGGCCTCCGACGAAGCGCCTTACGTTTCTGGTCACACGCTGGTCATCGATGCCGGCCAGACCAGTTCTGGCGGCGGCACCGACTTTAACGACGGCGAAGGCGGTATTTACCGCGAAGCCGGGCGCCGCGACCTCTAAGGCTCAGCGCCATCTAAAATGATCAAGGCCCGGCTTTTGCCGGGCCTTTTTTTGGGGAAGCAAATTTTTTAAGCGCCTTCAGGCCGGTACATCCGCAGCGGCAAAGGGCTGCGCATATATTCCGGCCATTCAGGCCAACTGGGACCCGATGTAATGCCACCATCCACTACCAGAGCATGGCCGGTGATGTAGCTCGACGCATCAGACGCCAGGAACAACGCCGCCTCGGCGATATCTTCTGGCACACCGGAACGGCCCAACGGTGTATCCTTACCTGCGTTATCACGAATGGCAGCAACGTCTTCTTCGGTTGGCTTTAGTCGACCCGTCACCAGGGGTGTGGCAACCATACCGGGGCAAATGGCATTGACGCGGATATTGTGTTCACCCAATTCAAGCGAGACCGTTTCGGTCAGCTTGATCACCGCCGCCTTGGCCACGCCATAGAGATGCGGCGAGACTCCGTTCATCAGCCCCGCCACGCTGGCCGTGCTGATAATGTTGCCGCTATTCTGCTGCTTCATGATGGGGGCAGCATGCTTCATGCCCAGGAACACGCTTTTGACCAGCACATCAAATGTCAGGTCATAATCTTCCAACTTGATGGCCTCGATTGGCCCCAGCGCGCCGCCGAACCCGGCATTGTTGAACAAGATATCCAACCGGCCCCATTCAGCCATGGCCGTATCCATTATCGCAGCAATGTCTTCCTCTGAGCGCACATCAACCTGATGAAAGATGCCCGCCTCACCCAGCTCTTCGGCCACAGACTGGCCTTTGTCCACCTGCATATCAGCGATGACAACACACGCGCCTTCGCTGGCGAATAGCCGCGCTGTCTGCGCGCCAATACCGCTGGCTGCTCCGGTAATAACCGCTACTTTTCCTTCAAGTTTTCCTGACACTTTCTTCTCCCCGCCTCTGAGGCGCCTTCGCTATTCTTTTCCGGTGAACCGGCCCGATGAACCGCTATAGTGTGCGGCAATTCGTCATCTGTCGACGGCTTTTGAAGAGGGAACCAATGCGCGCCATTCTGTGCACCGACTACGCACCACCAGAGGAACTATCCTTCACTGCCGTTGACGCCCCCACACCAGGGCCGGGCCAGGTATTGGTGACCGTCAAGGCAGCCGGTCTCGGCTTTGTCGATGCGCTCTATGTGCAGGGGCTCTACCAGGTAAAACCACCCCTGCCCTTTATTCCCGGCAGCGAAGTTTCTGGCACAATAGCCGCGCTGGGCGAGGGCGTTGAACACCTCTCCGTGGGTGACGAAGTCTTCGGCATGGCCCAAGGCGGCGCCTTTGCTGAGCAAACCCTGATGCAGGCCGCTGCCTGCGTGCGCAAACCGCAGAACCTGTCATTTGAGGCCGCAGCAGGCTTTTTGGTGTCCTACTGCACCGCTTTGTTTGCCTTTGAAAACCGGGCCGGCATTACTGGCCCAGGCGAGACCATGCTGGTGCTGGGCGCCGGTGGCGGCGTGGGCCTCGCTGCGATTGATCTGGCCAAAGCCATGGGTGCCTTTGTGATTGCCTGTGCATCGTCTGAGGAAAAACGACAGGCATGCCTCGACCAGGGCGCGGATGCCGTGGTCGACTATACGCAGGAAGACTGGCGCAAAGAGGTTGAAGCAGCCGCCAAAGCTAGCCCCAGTAGCGGTGTCGATGCGGTCTACGACCCCGTTGGCGGAGACTTTTCCAACATCGCCCTACGGACGTTAAAGCCTTGGGGGCGCTTTCTGGTCATTGGGTTTGCCAATGGCGAAATTCCGCGCATACCGCTGAACCTGGCGCTGCTAAAGCAGTGCCAGATTGTCGGCGTCGACTGGGGTGGCTGGGTGCGCGGCGGGAATGCAGAAGGTCAAGGCAAGCTACTGGCCAAGCTGGCCGAATTGGTCACCAGTAACAAGCTGAACCCACCACAGGGTCAGCAATATCCACTCGCTGAAGCCGGCAAAGCCATGCGTGATCTGCTGGACCGCAAGGTCACCGGCAAGGGCGTGTTACTGCCTTAGTGCTTACCAAAATCAGCGATAAAGCTGGTCCACATCGCGCACCGCGCCACGGGCAGCAGACGTCGTCATGGCCGCATAGGCTTTCAGCGCAGGTGATACGGCCCGTTCGCGATGCTCAGAAGGTTTCCAGGCATCGCGACCTTTGACTTCTTCCTTCGCACGTCGTTCGGCCAGCTCTTCATCGCTTACTGACAAATTGATCGTCCGGTTAGGGATATCGATTTCGATCATATCACCTTCTTCGACCAGGCCGATAGCGCCGCCTTCGGCAGCCTCTGGCGAGGCGTGGCCAATAGACAGGCCTGACGTACCACCAGAGAAACGCCCGTCGGTCACCAGCGCACAGGCCTTGCCCAGGCCCTTGGCCTTGAGATAGCTGGTGGGATACAACATTTCCTGCATGCCCGGACCGCCCTTCGGGCCTTCATAACGGATAACGACAACATCGCCTTCATTGATCTTGTCGCTGATGATGGCCTTAACAGCAGAATCCTGGCTTTCGAATATCCGGGCCTTGCCCGTGAACTTCAGGACATTTTCGTCAACACCAGCCGTCTTCACGATGCAGCCCAGCTCGGCAATATTGCCGAACAGCACGGCAAGGCCGCCGTCCTGGCTAAAGGCATTTTCAAGATTACGGATGACGCCACCATCGCGGTCATCATCCACCTCGGCAAAGCGTCGGTTCTGGCTAAAGGCAACCTGGGTCGGGATGCCGCCTGGCGCGGCTCGATAGAAATCTTTTACGTTTTCAGAGACATCACCTGCGATATCCCACTTGGAAAGCGCGTCTGCCATTGTCGGGCTATGGACGGTTGATTGGCCTGTATCCAACAGACCGGCCCGATCCAACTCACCAAGAATGCCCATGATGCCGCCAGCACGGTGGACGTCTTCCATATGCACATTGGCAATATTCGGTGCGACCTTACACAGGCAAGGTACGCGGCGCGACAGCCGGTCAATGTCAGCCATGGTAAAGTCGACGCCGGCTTCATAGGCAGCAGCCAGCAGGTGCAGTACCGTGTTGGTAGAGCCGCCCATGGCGATGTCGAGCGTCATGGCGTTTTCAAAACTCTCAAACGTCGCGATGGAGCGCGGCAGGACGCTTTCGTCGTCGCCTTCATAATAACGCTTGGCAAGGTCCACCACCGTGCGGCCCGCCTGCAGAAACAATTCCTTGCGGTCAGCATGAGTGGCCAGGGTCGACCCATTACCCGGCAATGAAAGCCCCAATGCCTCTGTCAGGCAGTTCATGGAATTCGCCGTAAACATACCGGAGCACGACCCGCAGGTTGGGCAGGCAGAGCGTTCTATCTCTGCCAGTTTCTCGTCGCTGACGCTGTCGTCAACCGCGGCGACCATGGCGTCGATCAGGTCGATCTTGTCATGCTCGCCCCAATCGACCTTACCGGCTTCCATCGGGCCGCCGGATACGAAGACTGTGGGGATATTGAGGCGCATGGCGGCCATCAACATGCCCGGGGTGATCTTGTCACAATTGGAAATGCAGACCAGCGCATCAGCACAATGGGCGTTGGCCATATATTCGACGCTGTCGGCGATCAGATCGCGCGATGGCAGGCTGTAGAGCATACCGTCATGGCCCATGGCAATGCCGTCGTCTACTGCAATGGAGTTGAACTCTTTGGCGACACCGCCTGCCTTTTCAATTTCTCGGGCGACCATCTGGCCCAGATCTTTCAAATGCACATGGCCCGGTACGAACTGGGTAAAAGAATTGGCAATGGCAATAATCGGCTTACCAAAGTCACCATCCTTCATGCCGGTGGCGCGCCAAAGGCCGCGAGCACCAGCCATATTACGGCCATGGGTCGACGTACGTGAACGATATTGAGGCATCTGTGCAAGTCCTTCAAAGGCACGGAAAAGCTTTGGCGATCTATAGCCCGAGGGCCCGGTTCTGTCACCCGATATCGGGAAAATCCACCACAGCTGTCATGTTCTGTTCTAAGCTCATTGGGTTACATAGGGGGGAAACAATGACAATCAATATGCCAAGCAACGATGAGTTGCGAAAAATTGCCGATGATCTCGGTCTCAAGCTCCGTCAGGACGACATCGACATGTTCCTGGAGCTAATGGAGGCCAATATCGGCGCCTTCAACGACGTGGATGAGATGCCGGACGACCTGCCTGCGGTGAAATATCCACGCGGCGAAAGCTACGAACCGGGGCCCGAGGAAGACCCGGTGAATGGCTTTTACGTCAAAACCAGCATCAAGGGGGCGCCCAGCGGCAAGCTGGCAGGCAAAACCGTCGCGCTGAAGGACAATATCATGCTGGCAGGCGTGCCCATGATGAATGGCTCTGCGACACTGGAAGGCTATGTGCCCGATGTGGATGCCACACTGGCAGAACGCATTCTCGATGCGGGCGGTGAGATTACCGGCAAGGCTAATTGTGAGTTCTTCTGCCTGTCCGGCGGCAGCCATACCAACTCCAAAGGCCCAACCCATAACCCGCACAAACATGGCTATTCAGCGGGTGGGTCCTCCTCTGGCAGTGGTGCCTTGGTGGGCGCTGGCCTGGTCGATATGGCCATTGGCGCCGACCAGGGCGGTTCGGTCCGCATTCCCGCATCCTTTTGCGGCGTCTATGGCATGAAACCCACTTTTGGGCTGGTACCTTATACCGGGGTAATGCCGCTGGAGGCCTTCGTGGACCATGTCGGCCCAATGACAAATTCTGTCGCCGACAACGCCCTGTTGCTCGAAGCCATTGCCGGTATCGATGGCTATGACCCGCGCCAGGCTGGGGTGAAGACCGATACATATACAGATGCTCTGACCGGCGACATTAAGGGCATAAAAATGGGTCTGGTCACAGAAGGCTTCGGCCACGACAATTCTGAGGTAGACGTGGATGACTGCGTGCGCGCCGCAGCTGCCCACTTCGAGGCACTCGGTGCGGAAGTTACGGAAATCTCGATCCCGGCACATCTGGAGGCCCAGCCCGTGGCCATGCCGATCCTGACCTATGGTGTGTTGCAAACCATGCTGGCCGGTGATGGTTATGGCGGCGGGCGCAACGACCTCTATGTCGCTAGCCTGATGGACTATCACCGCAACTGGCGCGAACGTATCAACGAGTTTTCCGACAATGCGTTGCTGTTCGCCCTCTCTGGCACGCATGTGTTCCGCGAACATGGCATGAAGCATTATGGGAAAGCTGTAAACGTCTCCCGTCGCCTGCGCCGTATCTTCGACGCTGCGCTGGATGAATATGACATCCTGCTCATGCCGACGCTACCCATCAAGGCAACGCCGATCCCAGGCCCGGAAGCCAGCCGGATTGAAAAGGTCAACCGGGCCATGGACATGTTCGCCAACACCGTCTCCTTCGACCTGACGCATCACCCGTCCATGAGCATTCCTTGCGGTATGCGCGATGGGTTACCGGTGGGGCTGATGCTGACGGGCCGACACTTCGACGAATCAACGATCTATCGTGCGGCCCATGCTTTTGAGCAGTCGAAACACTGGCAGGACATGTAGCCCCTAGCCGGGCTTCCAGTCCCGTTCGTAACGATCAAGGTCGTCCTGCAGCGGGTTGCGTCGCAAGGTCAGCCCGCCATTGATTTGCAGCGTGTCGCCGGTCATGAAGCATTCATCACTGGCGAGCCAGACGGCGCCTGCGGCAACATCTTCGCTGGTACCGTATCGACCCAGCGGCGTGGCATCAGCAAAGGCGGCTTTCATCCAGTCGGGGATGTCACCGCTATTATTGCCATGATGCATGGGCGTGTCTGTATGGCCTGCAGCAATGGTGTTGACCCGAATGCCGTCGCGACCGAACTGGTTAGCCACGGCGTGGACCACCTGATCGATCCCCGCCTTGGTACCCATATAGGCATCGAAACCACCATCCACCGTAGTGCCCCGCTGAGCAACGGCAGAGCTGATCTGGATGATCGAGCCCCCTTTACCGGCTTGCTTCATGGCCGCGACCATGGCCTGCAAAAAGAAGAACGAGCCCTTGAACTGCAGAGCAATAAGCGTATCAAGGTCCTCTTCACCAAACTCCAGGAACGGCCCACCAAGGGCCAGGCCGGTTGAGTTCACCGCGATATCCAGCCCGCCCATTTGCTTTTGCGCCTCGGCCGCCAGGGCGAACAAGTCGTCCTTTTTGGTGATGTCGCAGGCCGCAGCATAGCCGCCAATTTCGTCGGCAAAGGCCTGACTGCTGGCCAGATTACGGCTGGCGACCATGACCTTGGCCCCTTCGTCCACGAAGTAGCGCGCAATGGCCTGCCCGATATTACCTGTTAGCGATGCGCCGATGATCACGGCGCATTTTCCGTCCAGTCTTCCCATTGTTCCCCCCAACAAGTCTGGTGATCTGTAAGGGGATTGTGCCCGTGCAGCATAGAAATTACAAATAAAGGCGCACCGGATGCATAGGCTGAAGCGGAACGCATGTCATAGGGGGGATGACATTGGCTGACCATGACCATAACAAAAACTCGCTCGATTTCCTGACGAAGGGCCGGCAGAGCCCGTCGGCGCAGGAGATTTTGCGCGCTGAGGGCCGCCCCGTACCGCCCGTGTTCGAGACGGAACAACCGCGCTTTCTCGGCGACGAGGACATTCCCTTTTCGCGCTATCTCGACCCGGCCTTCTTTGCACGTGAAATGACAGACATGTGGCCCAACGTCTGGCAATGGGCATGCCGCGAAGAACATATTCCAGAGCCCGGCGACTACTATGTCTATGACATTGGCCCACATTCGGCCCTCATCGTGCGCCAGGAAGATGGGAGCCTCAAAGCCTTCGCCAATTCCTGCCTGCACCGGGGCACAAAGTTTCGACCCGGTAGCGATTGTGGCGGCATGGACGAAATCCGCTGCCCCTTTCACGGCTGGACATGGAGCCTGGCGGGTGCGCTGGAACGCGTGCCCTATGACTGGGACGTCCCGCACCTTAAGGAGCGGGATTTCTCCCTACCGCAAATCAGCGTCGATATTTGGGGAGGGTTTGTTTTTGTGAACTTCGATGAAGATGCCGGCCCGCTGGCAGATTATATCGCGCCCACGCCCGAGCATCTGGAGAACTTCCGGCTGGAAGACCGCTATGTCGAACTGCATATCGAAAAAGAACTGGCCTGCAATTGGAAGGCCGCCAAAGAGGCCTTTGTCGAGAACTACCATACGCAGGAAACCCACCCGCAATTGCTGCTGGGCAGCGATGATGAAGGCACCCAATATGACGTGTTGGGGGATCACGTAACCCGCTTTTTCTGCCTGTTTGGCGTGCCCAGTAGGCTAATCGATCCGCGCCCGAGCGAACAGGAACTGGTAGACCAGACCCTGACGGGCGACCGGTCGCTGCTGGGGGATGATGTCATCGTCAAGGAAGGCGAAAGCGCTCGTGTTGTCATGGCCCGCGTGCTGCGCCGCCAGCTCGGTGAAGCCTATGGCGTGGACCTGTCCCGCTATACAGACACAGAGATGATCGACGTGTCGCAATATGGCCTGTTCCCCAATGCCATTGCCTTCCCGCAGCTTTCACTGCCGATGATGTATCGCTTCCGCCCCATCGGAAACCACCCGGAACGGTCTTTGTTCGAAATCGTCTTTTTGCGGCCTGTGCCAGACGCTGGGCCCCGACCCGCACCTGCGGAGCCCATCCGCCTGAAGGAAGAAGAGAGCTTTACCACCGTACCGGGCTTTGACCCGATATTGGGGCATGTTTACGATCAGGATACGGGCAATCTGCGCGCCCAGCAGGAAGGCTTCCACGCCAGCCGCAAACCGGGTGAGACACTGCTGAACTACCAGGAAATCCGCATCCGCCACCTGCACCAAACGCTGGATAAATATCTGGCGGACAGCGACTAACAATAGACAAAAGAAAAGCCCGGCAGTTTCCCGCCGGGTTTTGTCACTTGATGCGCGATAGCGCTAATCCATACGGCCAATCACGGCAACAGCCGCCACATTATTGTGGGGGGCGCCACCGAGATTATGCGTCATGCCAATGCGCGGGTCCTTGAGCTGGCGTTCGCCCGCCTTGCCCTGCAACTGCAGATACATCTCATAAGCCATGCGCAGGCCCGATGCGCCAATGGGGTGGCCGAAACATTTCAGCCCGCCATCGATTTGGCAGGGGACGCCGCCATCGGCATCATAAAAGCCGTCGAGAATGTCGCGGACCGCACCACCTTCTTCAGAGATATACAAATCTTCCATCGTCACCAATTCGGTGATGGAGAAGCAATCATGCACCTCGAACATCGAGACTTCTTCACGTGGGTTCTTGATACCGGCTTCTTCATAAGCCTTTTTGGAAGCGACGCGGGTGGTGGCGAAATGGCTACCATCCCAGGAATTGAAGCTGGCTTCCACACCGTCTGACAGGCACAGCTGCAGCGCCTTGATGGTGATGATGTCCGTTTTGCCGAGGGCCTTGGCAATCTCTGGCGTTGTCAGGATCGCACAGGCAGAACCGTCAGACACGCCGCAGCAATCGAATAGGCCGAGCGGCTCAGCAATCATCGGCGCGCCGAGGATCGTGTCCATCGTCACGGCCTTTTGCAGATGCGCCTTTTCATTCTTGGCGCCGTTCTGGTGGCTCTTCCATGAAACATGCGCCATGGCCTGCTTCACATCTTCGCTTGAAATGCCATGCTTGGCCGAATAGGCCGTCGCCAGCTGCGCGAAGTTACCTGGCGCAGAGCCATTGGGTACCCACAGGTCCGGCAATGTGCCTTTGGACCCCGCAGGAAGCCCGCCATAGCCCGTGTCTTTCAGCTTCTCGACACCCATTGCAACCGCGATGTCCGCCGCGCCAGAGGCAACGGCATAGGCCGCCCCACGCAGGGCTTCGGTGCCTGTGGCGCACATATTTTCAACGCGCGTGATCGGGATGCCCGACAGACGCAGCGTTGTGGCCATGGGCAAGGCAGAGCCACCGACATGGACCTTGTCGAACGCCGTGCCGAACCAGGCAGCTTCGATCTGCGAGCGGTCAATACCGGCATCGCCCAGCGCTTCTTCAAACGCTTCGACCATCAATTCTTCCGCGCCACAATCCCAGCGCTCACCAAATGATGAGCAGCCCATGCCAATAATGGCGACCTTGTCTTTAATGCCTCGAGCCATCTTAGAACTCCTTTCGCTAACAAACTTTTCAGTTCTATGCAGCGGGTGCCGCTTTCCAGAAATAACGGCGATACCCTCTTTGTTTATCAAAATCCTTGATGCGGAACACCATCTTTAGCGAGGTGCCCACCGCGATGTCTTCCGGGTCAACATCGGTAAAGCCCATTAGCACCCGACCACCATTTTCAAACTGAACCTGGCCATAATAGTAAGGCGGGCTGGGGCTGTAGGACAGCCAGTCGGCCGTGTAGGACATCACAGCCGCCGGCACATCGGCGAAGGAGATAGGCTCCTGGCTATCATGCGCCTTGCAGTTTGGGTTCACGCAATACAGCGTGCGCGGATATTGCACCGTGCCACACTGCGAGCACTGCCCGCCCATAAAGCCGGTGACCATGTCCTTCTTGCGATATTCCGTCGACAGAGCCGTTTTATTATCGACCTCGGCTCGCATACCAAAGTCGATAGAGACCTGATCCTGGAACGAGAGAAACTTCATATATTCCGTCTCGGTCTTACCGCGCGCAATGGCCCCGGCAACACCCTTACGGGCTGGCAGGCTGGACAGCGCGTCTGTCGTCTCAAACAACAATGCATCAGCGCCCTGGCCAAATTGCACCAGCAATATCTTTTGACCCGGTGTGGCGTCTTCCAGTGCATGAGCCAGCATCAGGATGGCATGGGCCGCGCCCGTGTCACCTACATTGGCGGCCAGATTGTCACGCAGAGCCTCATCATTAATACCAAGCCGCTTGGCAACACCGCTGGCCACCCGACCCATGGTACAGGGCATGATGAAGTGGTCGATATCGCCAGCGGCAACACCTGTTTCATCCAGCAAGCCCTGGACGGTCTCGGGCACAATTTTCATATAGCCTTCGTCACGCACCCAGCGTTCTTCCCACGCGTAGTCTTCATCTTCCCCCGCTCCGCGGAAATGGTCGACAAAGTCTGCCGTCACCGTGTTGGAGCCCAAGAAGGTCGCGACAATACCTTCGCTGCCTAGCATCAGGGCGGCAGCACCATGGCCATACTGAAACTCATTGGTGCTGGCGGGCTTGGCCTTGCGGGCGTCAGCGGCTGCAAATAGCGTTGTTCCCTGGCCTGCGCCACGCAATGCCGCAATCAGCCCGGACGTGCCTGCCCGCATGGAGCCGGCAATATCCATCGACTTGATGTTGCGGCCCAAGTTCAATGCGGAGGCAACAACGCCAACATTCTGCCGGTCGGCAAAGGGCAATGTCGTCGATGCCAGGTAGGCCCCAGTGATGCTGCTGCGGTCGGTTTCCTGCAGGCAGTCCCGGGCGGCCTCAACCGCCATGGTGATGGCGTCTTCATCCCAGTCAGCCATAGAGCGTTCGCCCTCGCCCTGGCCGCGCAGGCCCGGCATGGCCCAGGCGTGGGCCTTGGCAATACTGGCCCGGTCGAGCCGCAGGCGCGGCAGATAAGCCCCATAGGCCGTAATACCGACGGATTGTGTCACCTGTTTGCCCTCCTGAGTCGCTTGAAATATGAGCCAAATTGTTAGGCAATAATGCCCCATAGCGCAATAAACCATTCCCGGTTAAGCTCGGCGGTCAACGTCTTGGGGAATTAGAGGGAAAACAGATTATGGCGACTTTAACCTTCCGGAATACGACCGAATTTGACTTCGGGGCCATCCAGCACCTGGCGGGCACACTCAAACAGCATGGTATCATGCGCCCCTTGCTATGCACCGACAAAGGCCTGGTGGATGTCGGCGTTATTGACACAATCCGTGGCGTCATTCCCAACGACATCGCCACCACTATTTTTGACGGCACACCTGAAAACCCGACACAGAGCGCCATTGAAGCAGCCGCCAGCCTCTATACCGAAAATGACTGTGACGGTGTGCTGGCCGTCGGTGGTGGCTCGAGCATCGACCTTGCAAAAGGCGTGGCCCTGCGCGTTACCCATGAAGGCGACTTCATGCAATATACCGCCGGTATTGGCGGGCGAGACGCCATTGGCGAAGTGGCGCCTCTAGTGGCCATCCCCACCACTGCAGGTACGGGTAGCGAGGTTTCCACCGGCTCCGTTGTGATTATGGACAATGGCGAAAAGCTGATCTTCGCCAGCGACAATCTGGTGCCCCGCACCGCCATTTGCGACCCGGAGTTAACCCTGGGCCTGCCCGCACGGCTAACGGCGGCCACTGGCATGGACGCGGTCACCCATTGTATTGAAGCCGTGCTCTCTCCAGCGGTGAACCCGCCTGCAGAAGCCGTGGGGCTGGACGGGTTGCGCCGGTCGCTGGGCGATGGCGCGCTCAAGGCCGCCGTGGCCGATGGGTCTGACCGCGATGCCCGGTGGAATATGATGATGGCCTCCACCGAAGGCGCGCTGGCCTTTACAAAGGGGTTAGGCACCGTTCATTCCATGAGCCATGCTTGCGGTGCGCTGCCGTATCTGCAATTGCACCATGGCACGCTGAACGCAATTTTCCTGCCGACATTGCTACGCTTTAATGCCGATGCACCCGGCGTACAGGAGAAATACACCCGTATCCGCGAAGCCATGCGCGTGCCCGAAAGCACTGATCTGGCAGATTATATTGAGCAGTTGAATGCCGATATCGGTCTGCCCGCTAATCTGGCCGAAATGGGCGTAACGACAGACGACTTCCCCTTCCTGGTGGAGCATGCCGCCAAGGACGTCTGCAACTTCTCCAATTCCAAGCCTGTAACGCCGGAGGACTTCCCCGTGCTGTATGAACAGGCCATGAGTTAAACGGGGATCGAACCATGGATGCCTTGTTCCAGTCGTTCCTGAACGGCTTTCCTTATCTGATGGCACACAGTGCGGCCGCCTTTGTGATCCTGCTGCTGGGCGTGCGGCTTTACATGCTGGTGACGCCCCATGATGATCTGGCGCTGATCCGTCAGGGTAATGTGGCCGTCAGCCTCTCGCTGGGCGGGACTATCCTTGGCATGGCCATCCCACTTGCCTTCGTGCTGGCCTTTTCCGTCTCCGTGCTGGATGTGGTCCTGTGGGGTGTGGTGACGCTGGTGCTGCAAATCATTGCCTTCTTCATTGTCGACAAGGTGCTGCGCAATCTCTCGGCTCGCTTGGCCGACGGTGATATGGCCTCGGCAGTACTATTGGTCTCGGTGAAACTGACAACAGCTGCCATCAATGCGGCGGCGGTTTCTGGCTAGGCATGCGCGGCGAGGTTCCCTTTTACCTCTTTATCATTCTGGTCATCGTCTGGTGGAACCTGGACGAGGAGGGTACGCCTGAGCTGCGCACGCCTCGGCAGGGCGCTGAGCAACAGGCCGCCCCAGAGGGTGCGCCCCTGCCCGGCCCCAGCTTCAGTGACCCCAAAATGTATATCGAAGACAAAGGCCGCGTGCAGGATGGTACGGGCACCGGCTTTGCGGTTGACCGTCATGGCTTGTGGATGACCGCCCGCCATGTTGTCGCCGGCTGCAGCGAAGTTGGCTTCGTACAGCCGGGCCAGCGTTGGTTGAAGCCTGCACGCGATGTGTGGGTTCACCCCAACAGTGACATGGCGTTGATATCCGGCCCGTCTACCAAAAGCGCCTTTGAACTGGTGGGCGCCCCACCAACCGCTGGTGAGACAGCCTTTCATATCGGCTTCCCACAGGGCCGGCCGGGTGACGTCGTCACCACTACAGTGGGGCGCGCACGGATGATCACGACCGGGCGGCACCGGTCGGATGAGCCGGTGATTGCCTATGTGGAGAAGCGCCGCTTTCCCAATTTTTCTGGCTCGCTCGGCGGCCTGTCCGGCGGGCCAATTTTCAATGCCAGCGGACAGGTTGTCGGCGTTACCGTTGCCGAAAATCGGCGGCGAGGCCGGGTGATCGGCACCGCACCACGGTCGTGGGTCCGCCTGTTCCAGACTGCCGGCAAGCAGCCGCAAGTCAGCGGGCACCTATATCCGCAACCAGACCCAAAGAGGCTGCACAAAGCCGGGAAACGCTTGCGCGCGAACTTTACCGTGGCACAATTGATCTGCCGGGCCTGATGGCTCAACAAGGATTTACCGGGTCACATGACCCGTTTATGGAGGGGAAGAATGTCATCAAACGAAATGCGCCAATTTGTGCTGGCGGAAATTCCGCAGGGAAAACTGACCAACAGCAATTTTAAGCTGGAGACAGCCCCCATCCCTACGCCGGGGGACGGGGAAATTCTGGTCAAAACACGCTACATCTCGCTCGACGCGGCCAACCGCGCCTGGATGCAGGGCGCAACCTATCGCGATGCCATTGAAGGCGGCCAGGTAATGGCAGGCGGCATTCTCGGCGAGGTTTTAGAATCCAATGATCCAAATTTTCAAGCAGGCGATCTGATTTCCGCCGATGGGGGCTGGCGCGAATATGCGGCTCTGCCCGGCAGTGTGTGTCAGAAGCAGCCCCATATTGAACCCAAGACGCATCTGCTCAGCATCTATGGCGTCACCGGCTTGACCGCCTATTTCGGTTTCCTGGAGATTTGCCAACCCAAGGCAGGCGAAACCGTATTGGTTTCTGCAGCCGCTGGTGCCGTGGGCACCATCGTGGGCCAGATTGCCAAGATCAAAGGCTGCCGCGTCGTTGGCACGGCAGGCAGCGACGAAAAATGCGACTGGCTGGTGAATGAATTAGGCTTTGATGCCGCGGTGAACTATCGCAATGGCAGCGTGTTCAAGGACCTGAAAGAAGCCTGCCCGAACGGCATCGATTGTTATTTCGACAATACGGGCGGTGAAATTCTGGAGGCCGCCCTGTTCCAGATGAACATTTATGGCCGCATTTCCTGCTGCGGGGCGGTGTCAAGCTATGATGGCGCCCCGCCACAGGCGGGCCCGCGCGGCGTGCCTGGCCTGCTCGTGGTCAAACGACTGACCATGCGTGGCTTTATCGTCTCAGACTTTTTTGCAGGCTCGTCCGTCGGCACCCGTACCGATGCCATCAACCAGCTGAAGGAATGGGTGGATGCCGGCAAAATCCATGTGCTGGAAGATATCGTCGATGGATTTGAGAATGTCCCCGATGCGCTGATCGGCCTGTTGGCCGGTGAAAACCGCGGCAAGCGCATTGTCCGCGTCAACGACTAGGAGAGTCTCATGTTGGAATTTTCCGTCCCCGACCACCTGCCAGATTTCATCAGCAGCCATGTGAAGGAATATCTCGACAGCAATGGTGAAGATGGCCATCTGTGGCAGATGCCAGGCCGAGATGGCCCACCCATGACGGCGCTGCTTCTGGTCACCAAAGGCCGCAAGTCTGGCAAGGCCATAACCCTGCCGTTGGTCTATGGAGAAGCCGATGGGGGATATGTGATCATTGCCTCCAAGGCCGGGGCGCCCACGCACCCTGCCTGGTATTTGAACCTGGAGGCCGACCCCAATGTCGCCGTGATGGTTGGGCCCGACCAATTTGCCGCCACCGCCCGCATTACTGAGGGTGAAGAACGCCAGAAACTATGGGACATGATGGCCACCATGAACCCCGGCTATAACGACTATGTTGAAAAGGCACAGGGCCGCGAAATCCCCGTGGTGGTGCTGGAGAAAGCCTAGTCAGCTGATCAGAGAACCTACCCCAAATGAAAAGGGCCCGGCGAATAGCCGAGCCCTTTTCATTTATGCCGCTGGCCCTTAGCCTTTTTCAGCCAGCTGGGCTTCTTCCCAGGCGCGCTGGGCCAGCGGGATAACGCGGGCGGCGTTCTGGGCGGCATTCGGGTCGTTGGCTGTGCCGTCGCGCACGCGGCCAACAATGCCCTGCAGAATGGCCGCCAGACGGAACAGATTATAGGCCTTGTAGAAGTGGATGTTCTCAATGCCGTCGCGCCCCGTGCGTTCGCAATATTTGGCAATGTAGTCGTCGAATGATGGAATGCCGAGCGAGTCCAGATCAACACCGGAGAAGTTCGGGCGGCCGGTTGAGGTAGCTGGGCCGTACCAGTTCATGGTGTTATAGGTCAGGTCGCCAATCGGGTTGCCCAGGGTTGAAATTTCCCAGTCCAGCACCGCCTGAACGCGCGGTGCGGTCGGGTGGAACATCACATTATGTGGGGCATAGTCGCCATGCACGATGCGGGTTTCATCCGGCGTATTGTTATGAGCAGGCAGCCACTCTATGAGGGCGTCCATTTCATCAATCTGCTGGGTTTCAGAATTCTTGTATTGCCGAGTCCAGGTATGGATCTGACGGGCAATATAATTGCCCTCCTTGCCATAGCCTTCAAGGCCCAACTCCTTGTAGTCGTAAGAGTGAAGCTTGGCCAAGGTCTCGTTCATCGAGTCATACATCTTGGTGCGGTCACCCTTGGCCACGTCTGGCATGGTGGGGTCCCAGAACACACGGCCCGGCATGAAGGTCATGATGAAGAACTCAGTCCCCACAATGCTTTCATCGTCGGAATAGGCGCACATATGCGGCACGGGGAAATCCGTCTGGTTCAGGGCTTTCATCACCCGATATTCACGGTCCACCGCGTGGGCCGACTTAAGCAATGTTCCCGGCGGTTTGCGGCGCAGCACATATTCACCAGAAGGGGCTTCGAGCTTATAGGTGGGGTTGGATTGCCCACCGGCAAACTGGCCCACGGTTAGTGGGCCACGAAAATCTTCGACATGTTCTTCCATAAACCGTTCGAGGTTTTTGACCTCGAACTGGTGGCGTTCTGCCACGTCAACTGTTTCACCTGCGGATACTGTACGTTCATCTGCCATTATGTGTTCTCTTTAATTTCCCCGTCGGCGCCTAGGCAAAGACGTCGAAGACTTCCCTTATACCCTTGGACATACCGCCCGAGGTTGATGATGGCACCAGAATAGGCGTGATGCCATGGTCCAGGCTCTTTTGCACTTCATCGCGAATATAATCTGCGGACCCATAAAGCGTGACGTCTGAAAGCCAGTCGTCACTCATCAGGTCCGGCAAAAAGGCGCCGTCTTCTGCAGCCAATGAGGCCTCTACCCGGTCGATGCCGTCCGCATAACCGGCTTCACGCCAGTAATTGCGATAGTTCGGCAACATCAAATAGCCGGTCAGCGTCCGCTTGTGGACAGCGCCTGCGGCGTCACGGTCTTCATCAACCACTGTGGGCTGCATGTTGGAGACAAAGAAGTCATCCCCCGGCGTAACGCCTGTGGCTGCCAGCTGGCCCGGCACATAAGACCGCGCACCATTGGCCCAGATGGCGCCCTGGGCAATCTCGCCCGACATGGTGAGCATCTTGTTGCGCAAAGTGGCCAGGATGATCGGCGGCAATTCACCGACATCTTCCTGCGCCCGCATGCCGGCAACATAATCGCGCATGTCAGACAAGGGCTTGCCGACATTCAGGTTTAGCCGGTCATAAACCGGGGCGTGCGACACACCCAGGCCCATGCGAAAACGTCCTTCGGACATCTCGTGAAGGAAGGCGGCTGTGGCCGCGAGCTCCCGCGGATGCTGCACATAGATTGGCTGGATGGCTGTGCCGACCCAGATCTTTTTGGTCGCAGACAACAGCGCCTGGCAAAACGGCATAAGTGCCGACAGGCTGGGCACATAGATGCCCTTAAAGCCGCGTTCTTCGGCTTCTACTGCCAAATCGATCATCTTCTGACGACGGCCAGGTGTAGCCACAATGGTCAAGGCTGGCATATTCGCCATGTCTTTCCTCCTCCGCTGGGTGAGCGCCTTAGGCGTTCACGGCATCTTCAATGACATCGGCAAAGCGCTTAATGGCCTCTTCCCGCAGTGCCGGAATGTGGCGAGTCGGGAACATACCATTCGTGCCATTGTAATCGCGCAGCACCTGACGGGCGACGGTCACCTTGTGCACTTCCGTCGGGCCATCGGCCAGTGCCATATGGAAGCTTTCAATCACCTGGCGCGAGAACGGCATTTCACCAGACACGCCAAGTGAACCGTGGATCTGCAGGGCACGGGCAGCAACATCATGGAAGACACGCGGCATGGCAGCCTTCACGGCCGCGATGTCCTTACGGACCATCAGATAATCCTGATATTTGTCGATCTTCCAGGCGGTCTGCAGCACCAGCAGACGGAACTGCTGAATGTCCATCCAGCTATCGGCGATCTTTTCCTGCACCATCTGCTTCTTGGCCAGAAGTTCGCCCTGCGTTTCACGAGACAGCACGCGTTCGCACATCATGTCGAAGCTTTTTTGAACCTGACCAATGGTGCGCATGGCGTGGTGAATACGCCCACCGCCCAGTCGCGTCTGGGCCACGGCAAAGGCCTCACCGCGACCACCGAGAATGTTTTCGGCCGGTACGCGCACATTTTCGTAGCGAATATAGGCGTGGCTGCCTTCTTCCTCCTCACCAACGCCGACATTGCGGATGATGTTCACACCCGGCGTGTTGGTCGGCACGATGATCATGGACATCTTGTTATAGGGTGCGGCATCCGGTTCGGTGACGCACATCACGATCAGGAATTCTGACCAGCGGGCGTTGGAAGAAAACCACTTTTCACCATTAATGACCCATTCATCGCCTTCCAGCACAGCAGTGGTTTTGAAGACTTTGGGGTCAGCGCCGCCCTGCGGCTCCGTCATGGAGAAGCAGGAGCAGATTTCATTGTTCAGCAGTGGCTTAAGGTATTTTTCCTTGTGCTCTTCCGTACCGTAATGGGCGAGAATTTCGGCATTACCTGTATCCGGTGCCTGGCAGCCGAACACGACAGGAGCAAAGCCTGCACCGCCGAGAATTTCGTTCAGCAGGCCCAACTTGACCTGACCATAACCCGGGCCGCCGAGTTCGGGGCCGAGATGGCAGGCCCACAGGCCTTTTTCTTTAACCTTTTCCTGCAAGGGCTTGATCAGCTTGTTGCGCAGAGGGTCTTTCATGTCGAGCGCGTGGTCAATAACGAACTGCAGGGGCTGCACTTCTTCACGGACAAAGTCTGCTGCCCAGTCGAGTTTTTCTTGATATTCGGCGTCTGTTTCAAAGTCCCAGGCCATGGTTCCCTCCTGCCTCGAAATGTAATGAATGTGGGCCAAACTCTATTGAAGCCGCCGCGCTGCGTCGACTCATAATTGTGCACTCCTGCACAATCTTGTTTATCAACTGGATTACTAGACTATTCGCCTGCGGGTGCCCCCTGCAGGCGCCCCGGCCAATAGACTTCCGCCCCCGGTTCCGGGTTGGGCGGAATGAGGCGAGAGAGCATCAATGATACCGCCGCCATACTTGCCCCCAAGAAGAAGACCATGGATGGTGCCACCATCCAGATCAGCCCAAAAACGGCGGGAATAACGACAGCTGCCACATGGTTGATGGAAAACCCAACACTGGCGGTTGAGGCAATATCTGCCGGGTCTGCGATTTTCTGGAAATAGGTTTTGATGGCGATCGCCATGGCGAAAAACACGTGGTCGAGAATGAAGAGGAAGATGGCCATCTCTGCGCTGCCGACGAAGGCATAGCCCAGGAAGACCGCAATGAGCCCGATATATTCCACTGTTAGTGATTTGCGTTCACCCCAATAGGCAATCAGCCTGCCAATGCGCGGTGCCAGCAGCATCGACATCACCCCATTGGCTAAAAACAGCAACGCCATGTCGTGCACCGCAAAGCCAAAGCGCTCGACCATCATAAAGCCGGCGAAGACAACGAAGATTTGCCGCCGCGCCCCTGCCATAAAGGTCAGCGCATAATAGAGCCAATAGCGTTTACGCAGCACAATGGTTTTGCGCTGGGCTGTGTGGCTCTCGAACCTGGGAAACAGGCTATAGGCTGCAAAAGCCACCATCATCGTCGCCCCACCGCCAATCAAATACAGCCAGGTGAAATCAAGTTTCAGGGTGTCATACGCCAGGTAGATGAACCCGAACGTCACCAACCCACCAAAAGCCCCCACACTGATAAGCCGTCCCATAACAACCGGCGCGCGTTCTTTGGGCAGCCATTGCAGAGATAGCGATGTCTGAACCGCCTCGAAATAGTGGAAGCCGATGCTCATAATGATGGTGGTAAAATAAAGCCCGTAGACGCTGGGGAAAAAGCCTGTCAGCGCCGTGCCAAGCCCCATGGTTGCCAGTGCCAGCACGGCAAAGCGTTGTTCCCGGATGAGCAACAGGACGAAAATTGCCGTAAAAACCAGGAAGCCAGGCACTTCGCGCAGGCTCTGCAAAATGCCGATCAGATCGCCAGTAAAGGCAACCCGTTCAATGGCAAAATTGTTAAGCAGCGTGCGCCAGACGTCGAAGCTCAATGGCACGCCAACGGCCATCAGCAACAACATATTTTCCGGTTTCTTCCTGAAACGGTTAAAGCGGCTCACGGACCCTCCCCTGTCTTGCGTGAAGACCAACCTCTGACTATATCTTTTTGCCCTGAAACAGCCGCGTCTCGCAAGGGTCGCGATTCACAGCCGGACGACAGTGAGCACACAGCCATGACCGACAACCTTTTCCTCGACAGCGTTGCACGAAACAGCACACCCATTGCCTTGGTCACCAAGAGTGAACTGGAGGGCTGGCTCGAGGAACAGGGCAAGACCACTGCCAATTGGGTCAATAACAATGGCTTCACCGCCAGCGAGGCCAGTCATTGTGTTGTCCCGGGCCGGGCAGGCAAGATCGCTCATATTCTCGCAGGCCTTGGTGAAGAGCTGTCGCCTGAGTCCCTACTGGCAACCATGGGCGGGCTCGCGGAAAGTCTGCAGCCAGGCAAGTATCATCTGGAAACAGACCTGGCAGCGCATGAGGCGGACTTGGCCGCCATTGGCTGGGCCCAAGGCGGCTATCAGTTCGACTTTTATGGCAAGCCGGGCAAGGAACGCCCGCAGCTGACCTGGCCGGAAGCATGCCACAGGGAACCTACTAAGGCATGCATTGACGGTGCCGCCCTGACCCGCACGCTGGTGGACGTACCGGCCAACGACATGGGGCCAGAAGAACTACAGGATGCGGCGCTCAAACTGGCCGAACAGTTCGAAGCAGAGCATAAAATCATTCTGGACACCGACCTGTTGGACCAAAACTTCCCCGCCATTTATGAAGTTGGCAAAGGCAGTGACCGTAGGCCTCGACTGATCAACCTTGAATGGGGCGACCCAAAAGACCCGCGCGTTGCATTGGTCGGCAAGGGCGTTTGCTTCGACACGGGCGGCTATAACCTCAAGCCTGGTGGTGCCATGGCGCTGATGAAAAAGGACATGGGCGGTGCCGCCCACGTGTTGGGCCTGGCACATATGATCATGGCCAACAAGCTGCCCGTTCGCCTGCAGGTGCTGATCCCCGCCGTTGAGAATTCGGTCTCTGGCAATGCGTTCCGGCCTGGTGACATCATCAAGTCCCGCAAGGGCTCAGACATTGAGATTGGCAATACGGATGCAGAAGGCCGCCTGGTGCTGTCCGACGCGCTGACATTGGCCTGCGAACAAAAGCCTGAACTCATTATCGATTTTGCGACCCTTACCGGTGCAGCGCGGTCTGCCCTGGGACCCGATGTGCCGCCTTTCTATACGGATGATAGCAAGCTCGCCCGCTGTCTGGCAGACCAGGCGACCTATTGGGCAGACCCACTTTGGCGCCTACCGCTTTGGAAGTCGTACAATGCCAGCATCAAGGGCACGCTGGGCGATATCCGCAATGATGGAGGCCCGTTTGCAGGTTCCATCACCGCCGCCCTGTTCCTGCAGCACTTCGTGGAACCCAACACTAAATGGGCGCATCTCGATATCTATGCCTGGAACCCCAACAAGCGCCCAGGACGCGTTGTGGGAGCAGCGGCCCAATGCCTGCGCACCGTTTATGGCGCGATCTGCGAAACCGTTCTCTAGAGCCTCGGAAAAGCTATGCCCAACCAGTATGATCCGCGCCTGACACCCGCTCGGGACGACCTTGCCGCCGACTTCCTGCGCAGCACTGTGAACGCCGCCAATTACGTTAAAGGGGCAACCAAATGCGTCGCTGCTGCCAGCGCGCCGCTGCACACGTCGCCTGATGCCTCAAGCCAGCGCGCCACTGAACTGCTGATGGGCGAGGCCTTCGTTGTCTATGAAGAAAAAGATGGCTGGGCCTGGGGCCAGGCCCTGATGGATGACTATGTCGGCTATGTGCCATCGGCGACTCTGGGCGTTACAGATGACCCCGTTAGTCACAAGGTCGCCGTGCTGCGCACCTTTGTGTATGCAGAGCCCGACCTGAAGTCGCAGATGCTGGAGCCCTTGAGCCTGGGCAGCATGGTCACCGCCGGCAACATTCATGACAGCTTTACCCAGATTCAGAATGGCGGCTGGATCTTTACCGACCATCTCAAGACAGTCTCCGATCTGGAAGGCGATTATCTGACCACGGCAATACGCTTCATCGGCGTGCCTTACCTTTGGGGCGGGCGCACTAGCCTGGGCCTCGATTGTTCCGGTCTGGTGCAGTTGGCCTTACAGGCCGCTGGCGTTGGCGCCCCGCGCGACACCGACATGCAGGAACTTGCCTTGGGACGGGAGGTTGACCCCAATCCGGCCAGCATGGAACGAGGCGATCTGGTGTTCTTCCCCGGTCATGTTGGCATCATTGTTGACCAAGGCACGCTGTTGCACGCCAATGCCTGGGACATGATGGTTTCACCACATCCGCTGCGTTTTGTTGTTGCAGAAATTGCCAAGAAGCACGAACAGCCGATCACCAGCGTACGACGGCTGACAAAGTAGCCCTTGCGGCTCTAATAGAGCCAGTGTAGCACGCCCCAATAAATCGGCCAGAGGATCGCCGCCCCGAAAGAGGAAGGCACCTGCGTCATCCAATTGCCGTGGGAATAGACAAAGCCATCAAAGAACAGCAGGTAAACCCATGTAAGTGCGGCAACTGCCAGATAGGCGGTGATAAGTTGTCGTTTCGTCATGGTCGCAGTCTAGCGCGCAGGATCAGCCCTGCACAGCGTCTTGATGCACCACTTCAAGGTTAAAGGCAGCTGCCATCAGCGCCTTGGTGTAATCTGTCTGTGGTGCGTCGAATATCTGCTCAGCGGAACCCTGCTCAACGATCACGCCGTCTTTCATGACCATGACGTCGTGGCACAGGGCGCGCACAACCCGCAGGTCATGGCTAATAAACAGATAGGCCAGGTCATATTTGCGCTGAAGGTCCTTCAGCAGATCAACGATCTGTGCCTGGACGGACACATCCAACGCTGATGTCGGTTCGTCCAGCACAACAAAGCGCGGGTTGAGCACCATGGCGCGGGCGATAGAGATTCGCTGGCGCTGTCCGCCGGAAAATTCGTGCGGGTAACGATGCCGCGATTCAGGGTCGAGCCCCACTTCGGCCAACGCCTGACAAATACGAGCATCCCGGTCTTCGTCCGAAAGGCTAGGTTCATGGATCAACAAGCCTTCACCAACGATCTGCCCCACAGACAAGCGCGGGCTGAGCGACCCGAACGGGTCCTGGAACACAATCTGCATGTCAGAGCGCAGGGGGCGCATATCGGCAAAACCAGCACCCGCCAATTCGTTGCCATCAAAATTGATACCCCCGTCACTGGAAATCAGCCGCAAAATCGCCATGCCGAGCGTCGACTTGCCCGACCCTGATTCCCCAACAACACCCAGACTGTGCCCGGCTTTCAGACTCAGAGAAATGCCATCGACGGCCTTTACGTGATCCTGGACCCGACCCAGGAAACCACCCTTAATGGGGAAGTGGACTTTCAAATCATCTGTCGAGAGCAGTCCCGCCCCCTCATTCACCGGCACATCTGCTACGCCAGACGGTGCCGCGCCCAACAGGTGTTTGGTATAATCGTGCTGAGGGTCAGCAAAAATATCTGCCGTCGCGCCGCTTTCGACAATCTCTCCATCGGTCATGACGCAGACGCGATGGGCAAATTTCTCAACGATCCCCAAATCATGGGTAATCATCAGGATGGCCATGCCCATTTTTTGCTGTAGCTCACGCAACAGTTCCAGAATCTGTGCCTGAATGGTCACGTCCAACGCCGTGGTGGGCTCGTCAGCAATCAGCAAATCCGGTTCATTGGCCAGCGCCATGGCGATCATGATGCGCTGGCGCTGTCCGCCGGATAGCTCATGTGGGTAGGCATTCAGGCGATCCTTCAGACCAGCAAGACCGACAAGATCCAGTAGCTTAAGCACGCGGTCTTTCAGAGGCTGACCGCGCAGACCATTATGTAATTGCAGCACCTCGGCAATTTGCTTTTCAATGCTGTGCAGCGGGTTCAGCGATGTCAGCGGTTCCTGGAAGATCATGGAGATTTTGTCACCGCGCACGTCAAACAATGTCTGCTTGTCAGCGCCGACGAGTTCTGTTCCCCTGAACCGGATAGACCCACTGGGGTGCTGCGCCGTCGGGTAAGGCAGCAATTGCAGAACAGACAAGGCACTGACCGACTTGCCAGAGCCGGATTCGCCCACCAGTGCCAGGGTCTCGCCCTTTTCAATTCCGAAGGACACGCCTTTAACAGCCGCGACATCGCCACCTGGTACGCGAAACGAAACAGACAGGTCATTCACTTGTAGGAGGCTCATGCACCGCCTCCATTTTCCAGCGACTTGCGCGGATCAAAGGCATCGCGCACGGCCTCGCCGATAAAAGTCAGCAGGGATAGCAAAATGGCCAGCACAAAGAACGCCGTCAGCCCCAACCACGGCGCCTGCAAATTGTTTTTACCCTGTTTGACCAGCTCCCCCAAGGATGCCGAGCCCGGCGGCAGGCCAAACCCCAGAAAGTCCAGCGCAGTCAGCGTGCCAATAGCCCCGGTCACGATGAAGGGTAGATAGGTGATGGTCGCCACCATGGCGTTGGGCAGCACATGCCGCCACATGATGGTCGTATCGCCAACCCCAAGCGCGCGGGCAGACCGCACATAGTCGAAATTTCGGGCCCGCAGAAATTCTGTGCGCACCACATCGACCAACCCCATCCAGTTGAACAGCAGCATGATGCCCAGCAACCACCAGAAGTTGGGTGTGATGATAGAAGCCAGAATAATCAGTACATAGAGCACCGGCATACTGGCCCAGACCTCGATAAAGCGTTGGAAATACAAGTCCGTCCGCCCGCCGAAATAGCCCTGGATGGCGCCTGCAGCCACGCCCACAATGGTGCTGAAGAATGTCAGGGCCAACGCAAACAAAATGGAAATACGGAAGCCATAGATAGCCCGCGCCACCACGTCTCGCGCCTGGTCATCTGTTCCCAACAAATTGGCACTGTCTGGTGGTGAAGGCGCAGGTACCGGAATATCGCGGTTAATGGTGTTGTAGCTGAAGCGGATCAGCGGCCAGACCATCCAGCCACCGCTGTCGGTGATCAGCTCTTCCACATAGGGGTCGCGATAATCCGCCTCAGTCTCAAAGAAACCGCCAAAAGTCGTCTCCGGGTACATTTTGAAGACAGGCGTGTAATAGCTGTCTTCGAACTTCACCAGCAGCGGCTTGTCATTGGCGATCAACTCCGCAAAGAGCGACAGCACAAACAACACCAGGAAGATCATCAGCGACCAATAGCCACGGCGATTGGCCTTGAAATTCTGCACCCGCCGCGCGTTCAGCGGTGTCAGGGTCCAGAACAGGAAGCGGTCAGGCTGCTGCGCACTCATTTAGCTGACCTCCCGACTTTCAAAGTCGATGCGCGGATCAACCCAGACCTTGACCAGATCACCCAGCAGCTTCACCAGCATGCCTAGCAGGGTGAAGATGTAGAGTGTCCCGAAAATGACCGGATAGTCTCGCTGAATCAGTGCCTCGAACCCCAGCAGGCCAAGACCATCGAGCGAGAAGATGAATTCGATGAACAGCACACCGGTCAGCAGGATCGCCAGGATCGCGCCGGGCAGGCTGGAAATCACAATCAGCATCGCATTGCGGAAGACGTGACTATAGAGCACTCGGCGCTCCGTTAGCCCCTTGGCACGGGCCGTCAGCACATATTGCTTGTTGATCTCGTCGAGGAAGGAGTTTTTCGTCAGCATAGTCAGGCTGGCAAAGCCTCCAATGGTCAGGGCAATGACCGGCAAGGTGATATGCCAGAAATAGTCAGTCACCTGCCCCCACCAACTGAGGTCGTCAAAATTGTCGGACACCAGGCCACGCAGCGGGAAGACATCCCAATAGGACCCACCGGCGAACAGTACGATCAGCATCACCGCAAACAGGAAGCTGGGGATCGCATAGCCAACGATGATGACACCGCTGGTCCAGACGTCGAAACGCGAGCCATCGCGTACCGCCTTGCGAATGCCGAGCGGGATGGCGATCAGATAGGTCAGCAGCGTCGACCACAGACCAAGCGAGATGGAGACCGGCAGTTTTTCGATCACCAGGTCAACCACCGGCCGGTCCTTGAAGAAGCTCTCGCCAAAGTCGAAGGACAGATAATCCGTCATCATGATGAAGAAGCGTTCATAGGCTGGCTTGTCGAAACCGAATTGCTTCTCGATCCGCTCAATCAGCGCCGGGTCCAGCCCCTGGGCACCGCGATATTTTGAGTCAGCCCGCGAAGTGGTGATGTCGAGCTCGGCCTGAGCGCCCTCGCCCACCATGTCACCGCCCGGGCCGCCGCCGAGGCGTGAGGTTGCACCCGCATCTGTACCCGTTATCTGGGCAATCATCTGTTCGACCGGCCCGCCGGGGGCCACTTGGACGATGGCAAAGTTGAGCAGCATGATGCCCAACAATGTCGGGACAATCAGGAAAAGCCTGCGGAGAATATAGGCGGCCATTAGCGCGCTGCCCTTGCTGCATCTACTGCGGCTGATTTTTCCGCATCCCACCACCAAAGATCAAGGATGCCGCGCGCATATTTTGGCTTGATCGCCGGGCGCGAGAACCGGTCCCAATAGGCCAGTGTGTGGCTGCCCTTGTACCATTGCGGCACAAAATAGTGGCCGTGCATCAACAGTCGGTCCAGCGCCTTTGCGGCAGCAATGTGATCTTCCCGCGTTGTGGCGCTGATAATGTTGCCGATCATGGCATCGACCGCCGGGTTGCTGACGCCCGCAATGTTGAAGCTGCCATCGGTCGCGGCCGCCTGAGAGTGCCACATATTGCGTTGGTCAATCCCTGGCGTCTGTCGCATGACATAGCGGCGGGTAGTGATATCGAAATCGAACTCTTCCAACCGGCGCTGATATTGGGCGGAGTCGACAATCCGGGCTGCCGCATTAATGCCAAGCCGCTTGAGATTCTCAATATAGGGGTTCACGACGCGTATGAACGTTTCGCCGAAGGCCAGGAACTCGATGTCCATGGCCTCACCGGCTGCATTCTGCAGCACACCGTCTTTGATGCTCCAGCCTGCCTCACGCAGTAGCATGGCAGCCTCGCGCAAATTGGCGCGGTTGTTGCCCGTGCCGTCATTAACCGGCGGCTTATAGGCCTCACCAAAAATGTCGTCGGTTAGCTGGTCCCTGAAGGGTTCCAGCAAGGCAAGCTCTTTGCCCTCCGGCTTACCAGTTGCCATCATGGGGGAATTATCAAAAACAGAACCCATGCGCAGATATGCGCCATAGAAAATGGCCTTGTTGGTCCACTCATAATCGAACGCCAAATCGAGCGCCTGGCGCACACGCGGGTCCGCAAACTTGGCCCGCCGCGTATTGATATAGAAGGCCTGGGCACCTGCGGGACGGTTGTCTTCCGTCAGCTCCCGCTTGATCAGCCCTTGCTCTACCGCCGGGCCCTTATAGGCTGTAGCCCACATTTTCGAAGTGAACTCTTCGCGCAGCGCATAGCCCCCTGCCAGAAAGGCCTCAAGCGCAATTGCGCGCTCCCGGAAATACTCGATCCGGATGTGGTCGAAATTATATCGCCCGACATTGACCGGCAGGTCTTTGCCCCAATAGTCATCCACCCGGTCATAGGTGATCGACTGGCCTGGAACGATTTTGCCAAAGGTGTAGGGCCCGCTCGTGAGCGGCGGGTCCAGTGTAACGCGGGTAAAGTCGTGTTCCTGGTAATAGGCTTTCGACAGGATCGGTAAGGTCGAGACCGCCAGCGCCAGGTCGCGCAGCGCACCCTTGGGGTTGAAGCTGTATCTGACCGTATGGTCATCTAGTGCCTCAACGCCGATGACATCCTTCATCACCAAGGCATAGCGCGGGTGACCCTTCTCCATCTTGATGTCGTGGGTAAACACAACATCATGCGCGGTGATCGGCGTGCCATCATGCCAGCGGGCCTCCTTGCGCATGTGGAAAATGACCCAGGAACGGTCTTCCGCCAGCTCAACCTTCTCGGCAACCTGTCCGTAAACAGCATCCGGCTCATCATAGGCCCGGGCCATCAGGGAATCATAGACAAGGCTGCCCGGCTCCCGCCTCCCGATACCCTCAGGGGCTTCGCCTTCCATAATGAAAGGGTTGATCGAGTCAAAGCTCGTCTTGGCTTGGCGAGACAGGGTCGAGAACGTCCCGCCTTTCGGTGCCTCCGGGTTCACATAGTCAAAATGCGTAAAGTCGGCGTCATATTTCAGGTCGCCAAAGGCTGAAAGGCCATGGCTGACCGTACCTGCCCAGGCGGTGGTCGCAGCCAGCCCGAACAGAGCGGCCGCGGCAGAGAGAATTATTCTGCGCACCTATGGCCTCCGCTTGCTCTGCACGGCGGCCTCTTTCTCAGCGTCAATCCACCAGGTAAAGGGGAAGCCGTGATGATGCGGTGCCATCTTCGCAGGCCGCGCGAAGCGGTTCCAGTAACCCACCCGGAACGTCCGCGTGTGATGCTGGGGGATAACGTAATGCATATGCAGCAGCACGCGGTCCATCGCCTGCGTGGCAGCGACCAATGATGCGCGATCTGGCGCGAAGATGATCTTGTCGATCAGCGCATCAATCACCGGGTTGCTAACGCCGGAGAAATTGCGGCTGCCTGGCGCGTCCATGGTCACCGAGCCCCAATAATTGCGTTGTTCATTGCCCGGGCTCAGCGACTGCCCCCAAGAGGTGACGATCATGCCGTAATCTTTGCTTTCCAGCAGAGACTGGTATTGCGCCGCATCGACGACCCGCATGGTGGCCTTGACCCCCAACCGTTCCAGATTGGCAAGCATGGGGCTGACAACACGCTCAAAGGAAGGCTGCACCAAGAGCACTTCAAACTCTAATGGCACGCCCGTTGTCGTATTGACCAGCACGCCGTCCTTTACCCGCCAACCCGCCTCGCGCAGCAGCATGGCCGCCTGGCGCAGATTGGCGCGGTTATTGCCACTGCCATCTGTCTCGGGCGCTTTGAAGGGCGTTGTAAAGACCTCTTCTGGCAATTGGTCGCGGAAAGGCTCCAACAAGGCCAGTTCTTCCTCGCTCGGCAAGCCGGAACTGGCGAGCTCGGAATTAGAGAAATAACTCTGCGTCCGGGTGTACTGACCAAAGAACAGCGTCTTGTTCGTCCATTCAAAGTCAAAGGCATAGGACAGCGCCTGGCGCACCTTGCGGTCGGCAAAGACAGCCCGGCGCGTGTTGAACACAAAGGCCTGCATGCCTGTGGGCCGTTGATGGGCAATTTCTTCCGCAACGAACAGGCCGTTCTGGCGGGCCGGGAAGTCATATTCCGTCGCCCAGTCCTTGGAGCTACTTTCCAACCGGAAGTCATATTCCCCTGCTTTGAGGGCTTCGATGGCAATTTTGCTGTCGCGGTAATATTCCCAAGACAATTTGTCAAAATTATATTGGCCGCGACGAACTGGTAGGTCCTTGCCCCAATAATCTTCCACCCGCTCCAGCGTGATGGACCGACCTGGTTCAACCTCACTCACTTTATAGGGTCCACTACCCAAGGGCGGCTCCAGCGACACGGCGCCAAAGTCGCGCCCTTCCCAATAGTGCTTGGGTAATACCGGCAATTGGCCAACAATCTGTGGGAGTTCGCGGTTGCCTGCCTGGTCGAACGTAAATTTGACGGTGCGGTCACCTGTTTTCTCAGCCTTCACCACGTTGCGGTAATAGAACTGATAGCGCGGCGAGCCATGCTCCATGATCGCCTCGAAAGAAAACACCACATCGTCAGGCGTAATGGGTTTGCCATCGTGCCAGCGGGCATGCGGGTTTAATGAAAACTTCACCCATGACTGATCATCCGGCACTGTCACGCTTTCAGCAATCAGCGGATATTCTGCGGAAATATCATCAAACGCCGTTTCCATCAGGTTTTCATAAACCAGCCCCATGCCGGATGCCGGGCTGCCTTTGACGATGAACGGGTTCAAGCTGTCAAACGTGCCGGGGGCCACCGCCATACGGACATGCCCGCCCTTGGGGGCCTCCACATTGACATAGTCGAAAGCTCGAAAATCCGCGTCATACTTTGGAGGACCTGTCAGAGACAATGCGTGGGTCGTCTGCACCCCTGTGTCTGAGGCCAAAACCGTTGCAGGCGCAAGGGCAAGGATGATGCCCAATGCCCGAAGAGGGAGCGCACGAAGAAAGGAGGAGATCATAAGCACTACAGGCCGTTCGTGAGAGATACTAAAGATATAGCACGCCCGTTGTGTGACGCAAAAAGGGCGACCCGTCAATAACGGCTCGCCCTCTTAATTTCTTAGCCTGTTTCCAGACGGCTTGCCTAGCTTGCGCTGGCGGCCTCTTCTACAGCTTCCTCAACGGCTGGTGCGACCTCTTCAGGCATTGCATCTTCAACCGCCGGGGCTTCCGGCATCACGACCTCAGGCAGTGCCGGCGGGTTTTCACCATTCTCGCGCAAATAGAGGATTACGTTGGCACGATCCTTATCCTTGCGAAGGGCCAGCACCATCTTGGTGCGCTTGATGTAATCGCTCGGCTTCTTTAGCCATGCGTCCAGGGCTTCATAGTCCCAGACACCACCGGCATCGCGAACAGCGGCGGAATAGTTAAACCCTTCCTTACCGCCAACCGGTGCTCCAACAATGTCATACAGGTTCGGGCCCTGCAGGTGACGACCACCCGGCTCGATGGTGTGGCACTGGGTGCACTTCTTGAAAACCTTGGCGCCAGCTTCTGCATCGGCGACAGCCAGGCGTTCAGCAAGGGAGACAACCGGGGCTGCTTCGACCGGGGCTGCGCCAGCGGCGGCCTCTACCTCGACACCTTCAATAACATAGGCCTGCTGTTCCAGTTCGACATCGGGAACAACAGCGTTGTTCACTTCACGAATGCCCATGATGATCAGCAGTGCGAGCAGCGCAGCGCCTGCAAATTTATTCAGTTTGTACCCGTCCACCGTTCTGCCTTTATTGTTGCTTGTGGAATGATGACGCGACCTGTCAAGCCACGGCCCGACGAAGTCGGGCGGACATTAGCCGCTTCCCCATCACATTTTCAAGTCGTATAACCAGCTTGGGCAAAAGAAATTGACCTCGCGCAAAGACCGAAAAAAAACACACCGGCAAAGCATGACAGAAGATACAGCACACCCCAAAAGCGGCGGCCGCATTGCCTTTCAGGGCGAAGCCGGGGCCTATTCGCACCTGGCGAGCCGGGAAATGATGCCCAATGCATCGCCTGTACCCTGCGCGACGTTCGAAGATATGTACGCCTCGGTCGCCGATGGCCGTGCCGATTACGCCATGGTGCCCATCGAAAATTCGCTCGCCGGGCGGGTCGCTGACAACCACCACCTGCTGCCCGAATCGGGCCTGCACATTATTGGTGAGCACTTCCTGCGCATTAACCACATGTTATTGGGCGTCCGCGGGGCCACCAAAGAAGGACTGGATGAAGTCTATAGCCATGTTCACGCGCTGGGGCAGTGCCGCAATATTCTGCGACGCCTGGGTGTCAACGGGCATATCTTCCACGATACTGCCGGGGCCGCCCGCCATATTGCAGAAGAAGGCGACCCGCGCTTTGGGGCGATTGCGTCTTCGCTGGCGGCGGAAATTTACGACCTCGACATTCTGGAAGAAGAGGCCGAAGACGCCGACCACAACACAACACGCTTTTTGCTGATGTCACGCGAGGCTGAAAAGCCTGCGGCCGACGTGCCCTGCATGATGAGCTTTGTCTTCCAGGTGCGCAATGTGCCCGCCGCGCTCTACAAGGCGCTGGGCGGCTTTGCCACCAATGGCGTGAACATGACCAAGTTGGAGAGCTACCAGCTGGGTGGTAGCTTCCAGGCCACGCAGTTCTACGCTGATATTGAGGGCCACCCGGATGACCATTCGGTCAAGCTGGCCATGGAAGAACTGGATTTCTACACGTCACGGGTCACCCTTCTAGGTGTGTACCCCAAAAGCCCCTTCCGCAACGGGCTGTAGCCTAGCTCAGCGCCCAGGAACGAATGAGTTGATGGGCGATGGCAAAGGGTGGTGGCATCCACAGCTCATCAGACCGCTTGCCTGACAGGGCCGCTTTGACGAAGTCCTTGTCGAACCATTGCGCTTCTTCGAGCTCGTCCGACGACGTATCAATCTCCGTCGTCAGGGCTTCGGCATGACAACCGATCATCAGAGATGCCGGGAACGGCCATGGCTGGTTGGAATGGTACCGCACCTCACCAACTTCAATACCTGCTTCTTCCCAAACCTCGCGGCGGACGCAATCTTCAAACGTCTCGCCTGGCTCAAGAAACCCGGCCAGTGCAGAAAACATCTTGGGCGGGAACATGCTCTGGCGGCCCAGCAAGCACTTGTCTTCATGGATCGCCAGCATGATCGCCACAGGGTCGGTGCGCGGGAAATGCTGCGCCTTGCACCGCTCATTTGTGCAATGGCGCGCAGCACCCGCCTGCTGCATCTCGGTTTCATGGCCACAAACAGCGCAGAATTGGTGCCGATTGTGCCAGTCGATCAGCGCCTTGCCCTGGGCCAGAATGCCCGCCTCTTGCGGGTCGAGCTGCCCGGCAGAGGCGCGCATGTCGAGGAACACACCCAGCCCTGCAAGCGGACCATTATTCTCCGGGTCCCGCAGCCGGGAAATATCGACCGCAAAATGCGGTGCATCATTCAGCAGTCCCAAAAATACCCATGTTGCGCCCAGGGATATCTGGTCCTTCACCGCCGCGCGGGACAACCATTGCACATGAGCAATGTCACCACTGGTCAGGAAAGGCTTAAGCCGATGGAACACAACGAATTGCGCCGCGGGTGATTCCATGAATTCGGCGATTTTGTCGGGATCATTGCGAAAGCGTTCCCCCCGGTCGATGGGGTTACCCGCAAAGGTGTTCGGTGCGTTAAGCGGAAGAAGTGTGTCTAGCATGGCACGCACCTTACCCGCCGCGCCTGCTCTTGCAAAGGGCGCACGCTCCAATATCAGTAAAGCACTTGCAGAATCGGGCCGGATAGACGATATAAGCGCCCGGAAGGTTGGCCGCGGACGGGCTCCTCGCCAACCCGGTCAGGTCCGAGAGGAAGCAGCCGTAACGAGTTTTTGTCCGGGTCGCGTCACCAGCCTTCCACCCTTCCCCCTTTCCGCTTAAGATGAGTCCCCACCAAGGGGAGTCCGCCATCGCATGAGTGATACAGTTTCAGAAAACACGCCCTACCGCGTGCTGGCGCGTAAATATCGCCCAGGCACCTTTTCTGAGCTCATTGGCCAGGAGCCCATGGTGCGCACCCTGCGCAATGCCATTGAGCAGGACAGGCTGGCCCACGCCTTTATTCTGACCGGGGTGCGCGGTATCGGTAAAACCACCACCGCCCGCCTAGTTGCCCGCGCGCTAAACTGTGTTGGTGCCGATGGCCAAGGCGGCCCAACGGTTGACCCCTGCGGCGTTTGCGACCATTGCACGGCGATTGCCGAGTCGCGCCACGTTGACGTGTTGGAGATGGATGCCGCCTCACGTACCGGGGTCGATGACATCCGCGAAATTATCGACGGTGTGCGCTATGCGCCTGGCAGCGCCCGCTTCAAGATCTACATTATCGACGAAGTGCACATGCTGTCGCGCAATGCCTTCAACGCACTACTCAAAACGCTGGAAGAACCACCCGAGCATGTGAAATTCGTTTTTGCGACCACCGAGATTCGCAAGGTGCCTATCACAGTGCTGTCGCGCTGCCAGCGATTCGACCTTCGGCGAATCGAGACGGCAACCCTGGCAGAGTATTTCACTGATATTGCAGGGCGTGAAAATGCTAGTGTGGAAGAAGAAGCCATCAATCTGATTGCCCGCGCTGCCGATGGCTCTGTCCGTGACGGCCTGTCGCTGCTGGACCAAGCCATTGCCCATGGTGCTGGCACCACCACTACCGAACAAGTACGGGCCATGCTGGGTCTGGCCGACCGGCTGATGGTGATGGACCTGTTCGAATCGCTGATGGGTGGGGATATTGGCACCGCGCTCGCTAATATGCGCGACCAATATAATGCAGGCGCAGACCCGGTAACTGTGCTGCAGGACCTGCTGGAGCTGACCCACTGGATTACCCAGGCCAAGGCCGTGCCCGATGCGGGAGATATGATCTCTGCCCCCGAGGCCGAACGGCAATTCGGCAAGAAAATGGCCGAAGGCCTGTCCATGCCAACACTGACTCGTGCCTGGCAAATGTTGCTCAAAGGGCTGGAAGAAACACGCATGGCCCCAATGCCGCTGGCCTCTGCCGAAATGGCATTGATTCGCCTGGCCTATGCCACCGACCTGCCCAACCCGGCAGATCTTGTCCGCAAGTTAGAACAGGAAGGCCCGACGGCCAGCCTGAATACAGGCGGCACGGCCAGCTCTGCGGCGCCGGCACCAAGCCAAAGCGAGCCTGCGGCCCAGCAGGCCCCTGTGAGCGCGCCATCCGCGCAGCCCACCCCACCAACGAGTGAGCCAACGCCCACAAATGCTGCCATGAATGCGCCGGCAACCCAGGCCCAACAGGCAGAACCGGAACCCGTTGCAGAAGAAGTGCCCGCCGAAGAGGCCATACTTTTCAACAATATTGAAGAAGTACGCGAGCGCTGCGAGCAGGAAAAAGAAATGGTCCTGGCCGCCGAGCTGACCAATAATGTGCACCTCGTATCGTTCCAGCAGGGCAAGATCGATATGCGCCTGACCCAACGGGCGCGGCGCGACCTGCCCAACCAGCTGAGCCAGAAGCTGAAAGAGTGGACCGGCCAGCACTGGATGATCTCTGTCTCCGAAGAAAAGGGCGACATGACCCTGCGCGAACAGGGCGAGGCAAAGCGCGAACGGATATTGGCCGAGGTAAAACAACACCCGCTGATCCAGTCCGTACTGGAGACCTTCCCGGATGCCAAGATTGACCAGGTGCTCGACAAAGCCCCCCTGGCCATGGAAGAAGCACCGACCGACGATTATTTCGATGAGGAAGAAGACGAAGAATGAAAGACCTCAAGGACATGCTGCAACAGGCGCAACAGATGCAACAGAGCATGAGCGATATGCATGCCGCGCTGGAAAATGCTGAGATTGCCGGCTCCGCAGGGGCTGGCATGGTACAGATGGTCATGGACGGCAAAGGCAGCCTGAAACGCCTGACCATCGATCCGGCATTGTTTGACGGTGAAGAAAAAGACGTGCTGGAAGATTTGATCGTCGCGGCCCATGCAGACACCAAAGCACGGGTTGAGGCCCACGCCGCGGAAAAAATGAAGAAAGTCACCGGCGGGCTGCAAATGCCACCCGGCTTCAGCCTGTAGGCCCGCCGTGCCCGGACCTATTATCGGCCCTGAAATTGACCGGCTTATTCAGCTACTGGCCCGCCTGCCAGGCCTGGGGCCTCGGTCTGCCCGCCGGGCAGCCCTCGACCTGTTAAAGAAGGGCGAAAGCGCCATGGCACCACTGGCCGATGCCCTGCGTGACGCCGCCGAGAACATCACCGCCTGCAGCGCCTGTGGGAATCTGGATACATCGGACCCCTGCCACATCTGCACCGACCCCAGGCGCGCCAAAAACACCTTATGTGTGGTGGAAGAAGTTGCTGACCTGTGGGCGCTGGAACGCGCCAATTATGGTGGGCAATATCATGTGCTGGGTGGGGTGCTCTCAGCATTGGATGGCGTGGGGCCGGAAGATCTGTCGATTGCCAGCCTTGTCAGCCGCGCCGGGCAGGATGACATCACTGAAGTAATCCTTGCCATGAACGCCACAGTCGATGGCCAGACAACCGCGCACTACATCACCGACCGGCTTACTGATTGCGGCGTCTCCGTGACCCGCCTGGCCCATGGCGTGCCCGTGGGGGGCGAATTGGATTACCTCGATGATGGCACGCTGGCCCAAGCCATGAAAGCCCGCCAGCCTTTTTAGATTTTCTAGCTTCGGCCGCCGGTAACGACGTTCAAATCCGGGATGTCGTCATCTTCTACATCAATCTCGGCAATCTTCTCACCCTGGCGGGCGATCTTGCCGGTTGAGGTCTGGATTTCCCGCAGGTCCTTTTCAACAAGCTGGTAGTGCTTCTGCAGGTTCCCGACGCGGGTATCGAGCCGGTCGACATCCTTCAGCAACGTCTCAACAGCCTTTTGGATCAAGCCGGCCTGTTCGCGCATCTGCGCATCGCGCAGCACCGCCCGCATCGTGTTCAGGGTCGCATAGAGCGTGTTGGGTGACACAATCACCACCCGCTGCTGATAGGCCTTTTTCACGGTGTCTTCGAGGCTGGCGTATAGCTCCGCATGCACGGCTTCTGCGGGGACAAACATCAGCGCCGTCTCTGCCGTCTCGCCCGCCAGAATGTACTTCTCTGCAATGTCGTTCACATGTTTGAGAATATCCTGCGAAAATGACCGCCGCGCGACCCGGCGGCCATCTTCATCGGCAGCCTCCTGCACCGCCCGGAAACTCTCCAACGGAAATTTGGCATCGATCACGATCGACCCTGGTGGGTTCGGCAGGTGGATGATGCAGTCCGGCCGACGGCCATTACTCAGCGTCGCCTGGAACGTATAGGCATTGGGCGGCATGGTATTGCGCACCAAATCTTCCAGTTGGATTTCGCCAAAGGACCCGCGTGCCTGCTTGTTCGACAGAATGTCCTGCAGGCTGATCATGTCGCCCGAGAGCTTCTTGATATTCTCCTGCGCATCATCAATCACCTTGAGCCGATGCGTCAGCTCACCCAGTGACTTAGCCGTCTTCTCAGCATTGTCTGACATATTCTGGTTCAGACGGTGCGAGACATTCTGCAATTGCTCGTTCAGGGCAGCCTGCAAGCTATGCTGAGTATGTGCCAATTGGTCCATCTGTGCCTTGAGCATCAACAGATGTTCGTCCGGCTGCTGTTCGACGGGCTCTTCCGGCTTATTCTGCCGCAGAATCACCACAAAAAGGCCAATGATTCCAATGGCCAGCACCACAATGCCACCCATCATCAACTGTTCCACGGTTACATTTTCAATCATTGGCCAAACCCCTTATGCTTGCTACCCTAGCATGGCGGCTCTTGACGGTCACGAAGCGCAACACTAATTAGTCTGCCAGGCACGAGGAGTAGAGCTTTATGGCGATCCGACCCATCTTGACGGCACCCAATCCCATCCTGAAGCAGGTTTCAAAACCTGTTGAAGCGGTGACGGATGACTTGCGCGCCCTCATGGATGACATGCTGGAAACTATGTACGACGCACCGGGCATTGGCCTGGCAGCGATCCAGGTGGGCGAGCCACTGCAAATTCTCGTGCTCGATGTTGCCCATGATGAAGATGAGCCCAAGCCGCAATATTTTGTGAACCCGGAGATCATCTGGGCTTCAGAAGACCTGTCGACCTATGAGGAAGGCTGCCTTTCTGTGCCGGAATTCGCCGCAGAGGTTGATCGCCCAGCGGCAATTCGCCTGCGCTATCTGGACTATGACGGCAAGGAACAGGAAATGCATGCTGATGGCCTGCTGGCTACCTGCATCCAGCACGAAATGGACCATTTGAAAGGCGTTCTGTTCATCGACCATCTGTCCAACGTCAAACGCAATATGATTGTCCGCAAGCTCATTAAAGCGAGCAAACAGGCCGCAGAATAGCGGGGCGAGCATGCGTCTGATTTTCATGGGTACGCCCGACTTGGCTCGTACCGTCTTTTCCGAACTTTACGACTGGTGCCAGCAAGAGGGACACGAAGTTGTTGGTGTGTACAGTCAACCACCACGGCGGGCCGGGCGCGGCAAAAAGACTATTCCCTCACCTGTTCATCAATGGGCAGAAGCGCACGACCTGCCGATCTTTACCCCCGTCAGCCTGAAGGGCGAGACCGAGCAGACGGAATTTGCAGCACTGCGTGCCGACTTTGCCATCGTGGCCGCTTATGGGCTTATTCTGCCGAAGGCCATTCTGGATGCCCCAAAATATGGCTGCCTGAATGTGCATGGCTCCCTGTTGCCGCGCTGGCGCGGCGCGGCACCCATACAGCGGGCGATCATGGCTGGGGACCCTGAGACTGGCGTCAACATCATGCAGATGGAAGAGGGGCTGGACACGGGCGGTGTCTATACTGAGCGACGCATCCCTATCACCGCAGGTACGACTGCAGGTAGCCTGCATGATGCCCTCGCCAGCGGTAATACGGACATCCTGACCCAAGCTATGGCCAAGGTGATAGCCGGCCAAAACCCCACGCCGCAGCTGGAAGACGGCGTGACTTATGCCGCCAAAATCGACAAGGCCGAAGCCCGTATCGACTGGGCCAAGCCCGCCGCCGAAGTTGACCAACTTATTCGTGGGATCAGCCCCTTCCCCGGCGCCTGGTTCGAGCATGAGGGTGAACGCATCAAAGTGTTG
>JAURPT010000093.1 GCA_030836535.1 Alphaproteobacteria bacterium | reverse complement strand
CAACCAGCGCCGTTGAGCGCGATTTGATCGCCCATGATGTCTCACGTGCCAAGCGCGCCCAGGTCGTCGACCAGATGGCGGCCAGCTTCATCCTGCAAGGGGCGCTGGACTTCCTGCGCAGCCAGAACTAGCGCATCACTGGTCAGGTTCAACACACAGCTTGCCCAGCGGACCATTTGCGCCTATACCTCCAGCTTTAATGAATACGTCAAACGGACAAAGCCATCCTGAATATCGCCATTTGCTTGGTATTGAAGGGATGACGGCAACAGAGATTACAGCCCTGCTGGATCTCGGAGACCGCTATTTGCAGCATTATCGGGATGATGCGCAGATACCCAAGGTTCTTAAAGACCGCACCCAGATCAATCTGTTCTTCGAAGATTCGACTCGGACACGTACGTCGTTCGAGCTTGCCGGGAAACGACTGGGCCTGAACGTCATCAACATGTCGGTGGCCAGCTCCAGCATCAAGAAGGGTGAAACCCTGATTGATACAGCCATGACGTTGAACGCCATGCGCCCCTCTGCTCTGGTGGTGCGGCATAATGCCTCTGGGGCTGCCGCACTCTTGTCCCAAAAGGTCAGCTGTTCGGTAATCAATGCCGGGGACGGCTCGCACGAACATCCCACCCAGGCGCTGCTGGATGCCTTGACAATCCGCCGCCGCAAGGGGCGTATTGAAGGCCTGCGCGTCGCTATTTGCGGCGACATTCTGCACAGCCGCGTTGCCCGGTCGAACATACACCTGCTGAACACCATGGGTTCCCGTGTGCGCCTTGTCGCGCCACCTACTTTGATGCCCCCCTTCATTGAGAACCTCGGTGTTGATGTGCATCACGACATGCGCGAAGGCATCAAGGATGTTGATATCGTCATGATGTTGCGCCTGCAGAAGGAACGGATGCAGGGCGCCTTTGTGCCATCGACCCGCGAATATTTCCGATATTACGGGTTGGATGCCGACAAATTGGCCCATGCCAAACCAGATGCACTGATCATGCATCCCGGTCCTATGAACCGCGGTGTCGAGATTGATACCGTCATTGCCGACGACATCGACCGCAGTGCCATTCAGGAACAGGTGGAAGCCGGTGTTGCCATCCGCATGGCCTGCCTGGATGCCCTGTGTACTGGTAGCCTGGAGAACACCGCATGAATGCTCAGGCCCGGACTGCATACATTAATGCCAGGCTGATTGACCCCGTTGCCCAGACCGTCTCAGACGGCGCGCTTTTGACGGTGGGGGACAAAATCTGGGCCGTCGGTCCAGATGCCTTCGACGCCAGCGACAAGGACGGCACCACCATTGTGGACTGCCAAGGCAAGTGCCTGGCCCCTGGCTTTATCGACATGCAAGTATTTTTGGGCGAATCGCTTGAGACAACATCACGGGCCGCAGCCGCTGGCGGCGTTACCACGATTGTCATCCAGCCCGACACGAGCCCAATGCTCGACCAGGTTTCTATCGTTGACTATATCAGCCGCCAGGCAATTGATGCGCCGATCAACGCCCACCCGATGGCTGCTGCGACCAAGTCGCTCGAAGGCCAAGAGATGACAGAGATCGGCCGACTGCAAGAGGCCGGTGCCGTTGCCTTTACGGATGGGCGCAAAGCCATTCAGCACCCACAGGTAATGCGCCGCCTGCTGACCTACGCCACTGCCTATGATGCCCTCATTGTGCAACATGCAGAAGAGCCCGACCTTGCCGAACATGGGGTTATGAATGAAGGCGAGGTATCGACACGGCTTGGTCTGCCCGGCATCCCTGCTGAGGCAGAAGTCATTATGATTGAGCGCGACATGCACCTGGTGGCCATGACCGGCGCCCGCTATCACGCTGCCCTGGTGACAACCGCCAAGGGTGTTGCCGCCATCCGCAAGGCCAAGCAGCAAGGGTTGAACGTCACCTGCGGTACGGCTCCTGCCTATTTCGCCCTGAATGAATTGGCCGTAGAAGACTACCGCACCTTTGCGCGTCTCTCTCCACCACTGCGGACGGAAGAAGACCGTCGGGCCGTTGTGGAGGGCCTGGCAGACGGCACGATTGATGTCGTCGTCAGCGCACATGACCCCCACACGGAAGATGAAAAGCGCCTGCCCTTCAGCCTTGCTGAGCCCGGCGTTGTGGGGCTGGAAACATTACTGCCCATGGGCATGGAACTGGTGAATGGCGGGCATCTGACGCTACCGCAATTTGTTGCCTCGCTCACCTCGACTCCCGCCTCGCTGCTGGGTCTGCCCGGCGGACGCCTGGAAAAAGGCGCGCCTGCAGACCTCGTCATCTTTGACCCGACCATTGCCCATCGGATTGACGCCAGCTCCTTCGCCAGTGGCGCCAAGAACAGTTGCTTCGACGCCCGCCCTGCCGAAGGCCGGGTCCTGCAGACAATAGTCGGCGGCACAGAAATTTATCGGGCTGAAAGCTGGCAGTCATGACAATCGAACTGCTGATTGCCTTGGCCGGTGGCTATCTGCTGGGCTCCATCCCTTTTGGTCTGGTCCTGACCCGTCTCGCCGGCCTGGGTGATATCCGCGATATTGGCTCGGGTAACATCGGCGCAACAAATGTCTTGCGCACGGGCAACAAACCGATCGCCGCCCTTACCCTGATCTTCGACGCGGGCAAAGGCGCGCTGGCCTATTTGCTTGCCGCTCAATGGGCACCAGAAGCTGCGTTGGCAGCTGGTTTCGGTGCCTTCATGGGTCATTTATTCCCCGTATGGCTGAAATTCAATGGTGGCAAGGGGCTCGCTACCTTTTTGGGGCTTCTCTTTGCCCATGACCTGGTATTGGGCGCTATCGGCGTTGGCGCCTGGCTGCTTGTGGCTCTTATTTTTCGTATTTCGTCCCTGTCTGCCCTTGTGGCAACAATTGCGTCGGGTATCTACGCCCTGACGACCAACACTGTTTTTGATGGCATCATTTTCGTTCTTTTAGCTGTACTGATATTCGTGCGGCACCGGTCCAATATCCAGCGACTGTTGAACGGAGAGGAGCCAGGCATCGGCCAGTCCTAGGAGCTGCCGCTATCACTTACTCCAGAACAGCGCAACAAGCTTCGCCTCTTCCGTAGTGATAATGTTGGCCCGGCAACCTATCGCCAGTTGCTGCATAAATTTGGGTCAGCGACAGAGGCACTGGCCGCCCTGCCCGACATGGCCAAAAATGCTGGGCGGCGCAAAATCCGCCTCTATAGCGAAAGTCAGACGGACCGAGAAATTGACCAGACGCTAACGGCCAGGGCTTCCTATTGCTTCCTTGGCGACAAAGACTACCCGGTTCCCCTCGCCAACTTGCCTGACGCACCGCCGGTTCTGGTGATGCTGGGCGACCAGACGCTCCTGCAGAAGGCTAGCCTGGGCATTGTTGGAGCGCGCAATGCGTCTGCTGCCGGTAAAAAATTCACCCGCGCCATCGCCGCAGAATTGGGCGGAGCCGACATTATCATCACCTCTGGCCTGGCACGGGGTATCGACACAGCAGCGCATGAAGGGTCCTTGGACTATGGCACAATCGCCGTAGTCGCGGGCGGTATTGACATTATCTACCCACCCGAAAACGAGAACCTGTATCACCAGATCACCGAACAGGGCCTGGTCGTGACTGAGTTACCCATTGGGGTGAAGCCACAGGCCCGGCACTTCCCCCAACGTAACAGGATTATCTCTGGCCTGTCGCAGGGGGTGCTGGTTGTTGAAGCGGCCCTGCGGTCTGGCTCCCTGATCACGGCGCGCAACGCAGCCGAGCAAGGCCGCGAAGTCTTCTCCGTGCCCGGCTCACCTTTGGACCCAAGGCACCGTGGCACCAACGACCTGATCCGCCAGGGGGCTACCCTTGTCGAATCTGCAAAAGACGTCTTGGAAGTGATTCAAGGCAGTCTGTTTCAACAAAACCCCGCACCACAGCTGGACCTCGACCTATCACATTCAGCAGGCGAAACGCCCCCGCCAAAAGGCGAAGAATTGGCAGAAGCCCGCCAAAAACTAGTGACCCTGATGGGGCCAACACCGACAGAGGTTGATGACCTTATTCGAGAAACCGGTTTGACAGCCGCCCTAGTTTTGACCATTTTGCTTGAGCTTGAAATAGCGGGGCGACTGGAACGGCATGTCGGAAACCGGGTCGCACTCGTATAAACCTTCAGTTAAAGGGACGCGGTCTGCATGGACGTTGTAATTGTTGAGTCGCCCGCCAAGGCCAAGACGATCAACAAATATCTGGGCAAGAATTTCCAGGTTCTTGCCAGTTATGGCCATGTGCGTGACCTGCCGTCGAAGGATGGTTCCGTAGAGCCTGAGCAGAATTTCGCCATGACGTGGGAAGTGGATACTGCCTCCCAAAAGCGGCTGCGCGATATCAATACCGCCGTCAAAAAAGCCGACACACTATACCTCGCCACTGACCCCGACCGCGAAGGGGAAGCCATTTCATGGCATGTGCTCGAAGTACTGCGCGACAAGGGCACGCTGAAAGACAAGGGCGTTAAGCGCGTTGTCTTTAACGAGATCACCCGCAACGCCGTGCTCGATGCCATGGCGAACCCGCGAGAGCTGGATACAGAACTGGTTGACGCCTATTTGGCGCGCCGCGCGCTGGACTATCTGGTGGGCTTTACCCTGTCGCCTGTTCTGTGGCGCAAACTGCCCGGCGCCCGGTCTGCCGGTCGCGTGCAGTCTGTTGCACTGCGCATTGTCTGTGAACGGGAACTGGAAATTGAATCCTTTATTCCGCGCGAATACTGGACGGTAGAAGCCGACCTCAAGACACCCGCAGGGGAAGCATTCAAGGCCAATCTGGTTGCCCTGAATGGCGATAAGCTGGAAAAATTCTCGCTACCCAATGAAGAAGCCGCGCTGGCAGCTAAAGCCGCTGTTGAGGCTGGCAGCCTGAGTGTCAGCACCGTTGAAAGCAAGCCGGCCCGCCGCAACCCGGCGTCACCGTTCACGACGTCGACCCTGCAGCAGGAAGCCGCCCGCAAGCTGGGTTTCTCCGCCTCCCGCACCATGCAGGTTGCGCAGAAGCTTTATGAGGGCATGGATATCGACGGTGAGACCGTCGGCCTTATTACCTATATGCGAACAGATGGTGTCACCATCGCGCAGGAAGCCGTTGCCAAGGCCCGTGATGTCATTGCAGCCGACTATGGCAATGACTATCTGCCCGATACACCGCGCAGTTATTCTACCAAAGCCAAGAATGCGCAGGAGGCCCATGAGGCCATCCGCCCTACAGGTATGGACCGCCGCCCGAAGGACCTGTCCCGCATCCTGACAGACGAGCAGTACAAGCTCTATGACCTGATCTGGAAGCGGTCTGTTGCCAGTCAGATGGAAAGCGCCCGCTTTGAACGCACCACCGCCACCATTGCCAATGACAATGGCCAGGCCACTCTGCGCGCAACCGGCTCTGTCCTGAAATTCCCGGGTTTCCTGGCGCTCTATAAAGAAGGCATCGACGAAGAAAACGGCAAGGGTGACGATGACAAGGACCGTCGCCTGCCAGAGATCAAGCAGGGGGACAACCCAAGCCTGGTCAAGGTCAACCCGGACCAGCACTTTACCGAGCCACCGCCTCGCTATACCGAGGCCAGCCTCGTCAAGCGTCTGGAAGAATTGGGGATTGGGCGTCCGTCAACCTATGCTTCAGTGCTCGAGGTCCTGCGCGCCCGTAACTATGTTCATATGGACCGCAACCGCTTTATTCCCGAAGACAAGGGACGGCTCGTTACGGCCTTCCTGGAGAGCTTCTTTGAGCGCTATGTGCAGTATGACTTCACAGCCAATATGGAAGAGCAGCTCGACGATATTTCCGCCGGCAAGGCGGAATGGAAATCCGTGCTGCAGGCCTTCTGGACGGAATTTTCCAATGCCGTAGGCGCCACCAAAGAACTGCGCATCACCGAGGTACTCGACGCGCTGAACGAAATTTTGGGCGCCCATGTCTTCCCGGTTGAGGAAGAAGGCAAAGACCCGCGCGACTGCCCGACCTGCGATGACGGCCGCCTGAGCCTGAAAGTCGGCAAATTCGGTGCCTTTGTTGGCTGTTCCAACTACCCCGAATGCAAATTCACCCGCCCACTTGGCACCAATGGTGAAGCAGCCCCCACAGCAGCTGGCGCAGAAGACAAAATCCTCGGTGTCGATGAAGGTGACAATATCCTGCTGCGCAGTGGGCGATTTGGCCCCTATGTCCAGCGTGGTGAAGGCGAAAACAAAGACAAGCCGCCCCGGTCCAGCATTCCCAAGGACGTACCGCTTGAAAGCGTCGACCTTGAAAAGGCGGTGGCGCTTCTTTCGCTGCCCCGTGAAGTGGGCCTGCATCCCGAAACCGGCAAGGTCATTACCGCCGCTATTGGCCGCTATGGCCCCTATCTGCGGCATGACGGCAAGTCAGGCTCCCTGACCAGTACGGAAGAAGTCTTCACCATCGGCATCAACCATGCTGTGGATGTGCTGGCGAATGCCAAGAACAAGCAACGCCGTGGCCCGACAGTCCTGAAGGAACTGGGCGTTCACCCGGATGACGAACAGCCGATCAATGTGCTCGATGGTCGCTATGGCCCCTATGTGAAGCACAACAAAACCAATGCCACCCTGCCCAAGGACCTGGCGCCGGAAGATGTAACGCTGGAACAGGCGATTGACCTGGTAAATGCCAAGGCGGCCAAGCCCAAGAAGAAGCGCAAGGCAGCCACCAAAAAGAAGACGACTGCCAAGAAGAAAACCACCAAGAAGTCGACAACGGCCTAGCCGGAAGTCACAGTCTTGCCAGATCAGCCCAAAAAGCCCAAGCAAGCCCCCTTCCCAACCAAGGAAGAGGTACTGGGCTTCATCCAGAATAATCCGGAGACCGTCTCCAAACGGGAAATCGCCCGCGCCTTCCATATTCGCGGCGATGCCCGCCGCCAGTTGAAGGACATGCTGCGCGAAATGCGCGAAGAGGGCTTGATCAAGCGCGGCGAACGCAAACGGCTGACCAAAAAGGGCGAATTGCCAAATGTCTGCGTGATTGAAGTCACCGGCACGGACCTGGATGGCGAATTGGTGGCCAAGCCTGGCTCATGGGACGAAGAAGGGCCGCCCCCGGTTATCTATGTGCTGCCAGGCAAGAAGCCCGGCACCAGTATGGGTCGCGGCGACAGGGCATTGGCCCGCATGACACGCCTGCCCGACGGACATTATGAAGCCTCTATCATGCGGCGATTGGATCGCGCCCATGAGGAAATCCTGGGTGTCTACCGGCGCGATGGCGTGAATGGCCGCATTGTCCCCGTCGACAAAAAGGCCAGGCACGAACTTGTCGTGCGCCAGGGTGATGAAGCTGGCGCCAGCCATGGTGACCTGGTGCTGGCCAAACTGGCCAAGGGACGCCCGAAAGCGGGCTTGAAGCGCGCCATCGTAACCGAAAGCCTGGGCAATGTAGAGGCATCCAGAAGCACGAGCCTGATCGCTATTCATGCCCATGGCATACCTCACAATTTCAGCAAGGCAACCTTGGCAGAAGCTGAAAAGGCGAAAGCGCCGACTTTGGGCAAGCGCGAAGACCTGCGCGACGTGCCCCTGGTAACCATCGACCCATCAGATGCCCGCGACCATGATGATGCCTTATGGGCTGCGCCCGATGATGATCCCGCCAATGAAGGCGGCTGGCATGTGATTGTCGCCATTGCTGATGTGGCAAAATATGTCACCCCCGGCAGTGCCATCGACCGGGAGGCCTATGAACGAGGCAATTCGGTCTATTTCCCGGACAGGGTTGTCCCGATGCTGCCGACATCGCTATCCAATGATTTGTGTTCACTGGTCGCAGATAAGGACCGCGCCAGCATGGTCGCTCATCTTTGGTTTAACGCTGAAGGCCGCCTGCTGCGCCACCGCTTTAGCCGGGCGCTCATCCGCTGTGCCGCCAATGTCGCCTATCAGCATGTCCAGGCAGCGGTTGACGGCGCCAGCACCGATATTCCTGAAGACATTGTTGAACAGGTCCTCAAGCCGCTTTATGGGGCCTATCACGCGCGTCTGAAAGAACGCGCCAAGCGCAAGCCGCTGGACCTTGACCTGCCGGAGCGCAAGATCGAACTGGATGCCGAAGGTAATGTGATCGCCGTAAATGAGCGTGAACAGCTCGACGCCCATAAGCTTGTCGAAGAATTCATGATTGCAGCCAATGTCGCGGCCGCCGAGCAGCTGGAGAGCAAGCGGATACCCTGCATGTACCGCGTGCACGAAGCACCCAGCCCCGAGAAAATGGCAGCACTGCGAGAGTTCCTCGAGACGCTTGATATGAAACTACCCAAAGGCCAGCGCCTGCAGCCGGGCCAGTTCAACGGTATCTTGGAGAAAGTCAAAGACACGCCGCATGACGCCGTGGTTAACACCGTGGTGCTGCGTAGCCAGAGCCAGGCCTGTTATGCGCCAGACAATCTGGGGCATTTTGGGCTGGCGCTTGAAAAATATGCCCATTTTACTTCGCCTATCCGGCGCTATTCAGACCTGTTGGTGCACCGAGCGCTGATCCGCTCTCTGGGCCTCGGCGATGACGGATTGTCGGACGAAACAATCGGTCGGATGAGTGAAGTCGGCGAGCACATTTCCAAAACAGAACGCCGCGCCATGGCCGCCGAACGCGATTCGGTAGACCGCTATATGGCAGCCTTCATGTCAGACAGAATCGGCGCCCAATTTGCGGGCCGTATTGCGGGCGTCAGTCGCTTTGGTTTGTTCGTTAGTTTGCTCGAAACAGGAGCGGATGGCCTTGTTCCCATCAGCACTCTGGGGCATGATTATTACTGGCATGACGAGTCTCAACACGCCCTTGTGGGGGAAAAAACAGGCTTGATGTTCCGGCTTGGTGACCTGGTCACCGTGCGTCTGGCAGAAGCTGTTCCCATTACCGGTGGATTGCGGTTCGAAATGATCCATGAAGGCAAAAATCTTGCCGACCGGCACGCTGCACGAAGAACCAGAAAAAAAGGCCATAGAGGCCGGAGCAGACGACGATGACCGAGACTTTCGAACACATCCCCGAACAGGACGCGGAACGGCCCCTGTGGCCCGCCATCAAAAGGGGCCTGGTAGGGCGCTGCCCTGCCTGCGGCGAAGGGTGGGTCTTCAAGAGCTTCCTGGAGCTTGAAGACTATTGCCCGCACTGCAATGAAGAACTGTTTCATCACCGGGCAGATGATGGGCCACCCTTCTTCTCATTATTTTTCGATCGCCATTCATTGCGGCGATCATGATCTTCTATGAATTGGCTAGTCAGCCACCGGTTTGGCATCATCTCGTGATTGGTATTGTACTGGGTATGACCCTGTGCATCGTTGCTATGCCACCAATCAAGGCGCTGTTCCTGGCAATCCAGTGGGCCAAACGCATGCACGGCTTTGGCACCAGCAAAACCGCTGACCAGTAGAACCAGGCCGTATGACCAGTGAGCAAAGGGGTCACCTGCTGGCCATAATCGGCATGGTCAGCGTAGTTGGGATTGTTTTTGGTCTGACCGGCCCACTACTGAACCTGTTGCTTGAACGGCAGGCAATCACCACACGGGCGATTGGCTTCAACAGTTCCATGATGGCATTGGGGACATTGGTCATCACACCGCTGGTGCCCCGGTTCCTGGCCCATATGCGACCAACGCAGTTTCTGTATTGGTGCCTGGGGTCTGCTATCGTCCTGTTGTTACTACTCAAACTGTGGCCGGTCTTCGAATTCTGGCTCCTCATTCGCTTCCTGATGGGTAGCGCTGTCGCCGGGCTGTTCGTCGTCAGCGAAACCTGGATCAATTTTCTGGTTACCGACGCGAATCGCGGGCGCATTCTGGGCATCTATGCCGCCTGCCTGTCGGCTGGTTTCGGCCTGGGTCCCCTGCTCATTGAATTCACCGGCATTGATGGCTGGGCACCCTTTGTGGCGGGAGCGGCCCTCATTGGGGCTGCAGCCGTCATCCTTGCCATCACGAACCCCAAAGCACCCGAGTTTCCAACATCCCATAGCGGCGGGCTGTGGCAGTTCCTGCGCAACAGTCCCATCGCCATTATGGCCGGCCTGCTCTATGGCGCACTGGAAACAGGGGTTTTTGGTCTTATGCCGGTCTTTGGGGTCCGCATTGGCCTGACCGAGGCCACGGCCGCCCAGATGCTGACAGCCGTCGCCTTGGGTAACATTCTATTCCAGTACCCCATCGGTTGGCTGGCCGATAAGTATAATCCTTATGCAGTCTTGGGCCTGTGCGCGACCATCGGCATTGCCGGGGCGCTCTCGCTGAACATGCCAGCCGGCAGTGTTCTTCTTTGGCCGGTGCTGATCATTTGGGGTGGCACGATTACGGGCCTGTACACTGTTGGGCTTACCATTTTGGGCCGCACATATAGCAGCCTAAAGCTTACAGGCGCCAATGCTGCCATCGTCAGCGCTTATGGCATGGGGGCGCTGATTAGCCCTTCATTCCTGGGCACAGCAATGGACATTAACGACCCCTATGGCCTGGCCTGGGGCCTGGCTATCCTCAGCGCGAGCTTCCTTTTGGTGCTGGCGATATTTTGGCGAAAAACTTCACCATTTTCGGCGCCAGCAGGCCTTGACTAATTCACGCATGCCGCTATGTTGGCGCGCGCTTAACCGCATAGGGCGGTAGCTAGGAGCTAAAAAGATGGCCAAACCTTCAAGCATCAAGATCAAACTCGAAAGCACAGCTGGTACCGGTTACTTCTATGTAACCAAGAAGAACCCGCGCACCCTGACCGAAAAGATGGTCGTCAAGAAGTATGACCCGGTCGCGCGCAAGCACGTCGAGTTCAAAGAAACCAAGATCAAATAGCCGCGCCTATTTGTTGCCGCTATCATACCGGCATGAACAAAGATGCTGCAGAAACGATCGCGCTTCAGGCCCTGGGGTTCATTGCATCCGACCCAGATAACCTGCAGCGCATGATGGCCTCCACCGGCATCGACGCCGACTCATTGAAATCCGCTGCCTCAAACGCCGACCTGTTGGTTGGCGTTTTGGATTTTCTGTTGCTGAGTGACGAGCAAACTCTGGCCTTCTGTGACCACATTGATCTGGCACCAGATTTGCCAGGCCGTGCCTGGTCGACACTGACCCGCCAGGATATGCCATGAAAACGCACCCGGACGTCACCGAGCAGATCGACGCTGTCCCTATTGATGGCAGCAAACCCCTCATCATCACCGATGCAGACGAAGTACTGGTCCAGTTCATCACCGGACTGGACAGTTACCTGCAGGAACAGGGCCTTTATCTGGACCTGCAAAGCTTTGCCATTACCGGCAATGTGAAACGCCAGTCCGATCATGTCGCGGTTGACGCCGACGTGGTGCAGGAAAACCTGCAGGCCTTCTTCGAGCATCGTACAGCCCACCTACCTGCCGTCCCTGGCGCTGCAGAGGCCCTCCAGAGCCTCTCAGAGCGGGCACAGATTATCGTACTTTCCAATGTCCCACTCGACCAGAAAGACGCACGAATTGAAGGCCTGCAACGCATCGGTGTGGACTATCCGGTGATCGCCAATATTGGCCTAAAAGGCGCGGCGATCCGCGATATGACAGCCCATATGGATGCACCAATCTTCTTCCTCGATGATATTCCCCACAATATCGATTCGGCCGCTGAACATGCTGATCACGTCCATCGCATTCACTTTGTCGCTGATCCTCGCCTGGCACGGTTGATAGACCAAGCCGACGGCGCCCATACACGGATCGATGACTGGCCCGCGGTACACGACTATATTCACCAGAAAATCGATGAAAGCGGACACTAGGCGAGCACATGCATATCGGGATCGACCTGGGCCGCACCAAGATTGCCTATTGCCTGCTGGATACATCAGGCCAGGCAATTGTCGATGATCAGATCAAGACACCTGACACGTATGATTCCAGCATAAGTGCCATCGCCAACATTGCCCTGGAACTGACGGACAAGGCAGGAAAACCTTGCACGATAGGCTTGGGTACGCCGGGGGCTCATTCTGCCAAAACAGGCCTGATGAAGAACGCAGGCGTCTTTGACGGACATCCATTGAAACGAGATGTCGAAGCCACATTCGGCGCGCCCATCGCCATGAAAAACGATGCCAACTGCTTTGCCCTGTCAGAAGCGATAGACGGCGCAGCCAAAGGGGCAAATTGCGTCTTTGGGGTCATCATTGGTACGGGCGTCGGCGGCGGCTTGGTCATCCATGGCAAGCCACTGGTAGGGGTAAACGCCATTGCTGGTGAATGGGGGCATAATCCCCTGCCCTGGCCCACAGATGACGAGCGACCAGGCGAGGCCTGCTTCTGCGGCAAACACGGTTGTATAGAGACCTTTCTTTCAGGCCCTTCGCTTGCCAGGATTCATGCTCAACAATTTGGCGAACATCTTACTGCTGAAGAGATTGCCAAGGGCACCACAGCGGCCTGTGAATCCAGCCTGCAACAATATGAAGACAGACTGGCCAGAGGTCTTGCCCATGTCATCAATATTTTAGACCCGGACGTCGTCGTCCTTGGCGGTGGGCTATCAAATATCGATCCACTCTATGAAAATGTGCCAAAGCGCTGGACAGAATTCATCAGCTCCGATCATATTGAAACAATACTGAAAAAGGCTGTTCACGGGTCGTCCAGCGGCCGAAGGGGAGCCGCATGGCTCGGCAAAGCCATGGCCGAAGATAAGGGAGCCTGAATTGACCGCGGACATCGACGCCAGACTCGCAGAATTGGGCATCGAGCTGCCCTCTCCACCCAAACCGGTGGCCAGTTATGTACCCTTCGTCGTAACGGGCAATCTGGTGCATGTCTCTGGCCAGGTGCCCATGGGCAAGGATGGTCTGGAATTTGTCGGCAAGCTGGGCCAGGACTTTGATGTCGAAACAGGCCAGGCTGCCGCCCGTCTGTGTGCCCTCAATATTATTGCCCAATTAAAAACCGCCGCTGACGGTAATTTGGACCGCATTTCCCGCATTATGCGTCTTGGCGGCTTCGTCAATTGCACCGCCGACTTCAAGGCCCAGCCGCTTGTCATCAATGGTGCGTCAGACCTCATGATGGATGTGTTTGGTGAAGTCGGCCGCCACGCCCGTGCTGCAGTTGGCACCAATTCCCTGCCGGGGAATGTCGCCGTTGAAATTGACGCGATTGCGGAGTTGGCATGACAAGCGTTACCGCCCGTGCCGTCCAGTCCATCGGTGAGATCGCTCCACAAGATTGGGACGCCTGCGCAGGCGCAGAGAACCCCTTTGTCAGCCATGCTTTCCTGTCGGCGCTGGAAGAAAGCGGCTCTGTATCCGCAGACACCGGTTGGGCACCGTATCACGTTATCATTGAAACAGAAGATGGCGGGCTGCGTGGCTGTGTCCCCATGTATCTGAAATCCCACTCCCAGGGGGAGTATGTTTTCGACCAGTCCTGGGCACACGCCTATGAACGTGCAGGCGGTTCTTATTACCCCAAGCTCCAGATCAGTGTGCCATTTTCGCCTGTGACCGGGCCTCGCCTCTTGGCGCAGGACGCAGAGACGAAAGACCTGCTCCTGTCCGCCTGTGTCCAATTTGCAGACCAGTTGAACATTTCATCGCTCAACATCACCTTCCCCACCTATGAGGAATGGCAGCAGATGGGTGACGCGGGCCTGTTGTTGCGTAAGGACCAACAGTTCATCTGGTCGAATGATAATTACGATAATTTTGACCAGTTCCTGGATGCACTGAGCTCCCGAAAACGCAAGAATATCCGCAAGGAACGCCGTCAGGCTGTCGAAAATGGTGTTGAAATAGAATGGGTTACGGGATCGGACCTACAGGAGCACCACTGGGATGCCTTCTACGAATTCTACCTCGATACGTCGAACCGCAAATGGGGCAGACCCTATCTGAACAGACGTTTTTTCTCCCTCTTGGGCGAGCAGATGGCCGATAAGGTCCTGCTGATCATGTGCAAACGGGAAGGCCATTATATTGCTGGTGCGATCAACCTGATCGGCTCAGACGCGCTTTTTGGACGCAATTGGGGCTGTATAGAACATCACCCCTGCCTGCATTTTGAAGCCTGCTACTACCAGGCAATCGACTTTGCCATTCACCATGGGCTGGATCGGGTTGAGGCGGGTGCACAGGGACAGCATAAGTTGGCTCGGGGCTACATGCCCCAGCTCACCTATTCAGCGCATTGGATTGCTGATGCAGGCTTCAGACGGGCGGTTGCAGACTTCCTGAAGGAAGAAGGCGCCTACGTAGACTCCGACAAGCGGATTCTCTCTGAGATGGGGCCTTTCAGAAAATCTGATTAGGCTATTTTTCGTTGCTGGGCTGCAGAAAGTCAGCGCTCGGTGTGCCGATACAGGCAGGATCACCGATCCACGTTGATACGTAAGCAACTACGGCTTCTCTCATTTCCTGGAGGATGTCCTCATCAAGCGGGTCGCCTTTGGCGACTGACTGGGTAAAGCCAGTCAGGATAAAGTCTGCCGCCAATCGAAATTTGAGCGCCCGTCCATCAATGTCTTCAATATCGTATATGCTTGCAATCAATGTAGAGAGTACGTCGGCCACGTCGTCCCGATGCGTGGAGCTGGACCAACGGGTGCTGAATTCCCCATCACAGCCAAAGGACAGTTCACGGGCCACTTCATCTTCGGCGCAATAGTCCGCAATGGCATCAATGACGACATCCACGATATCTGCCCAAGACTTCACATCAAATTGGGTGATACGTGTCCTGAAACATGCTGTCATCACGTAAGATTTCCGTGCGACCAGGGCGTCGTAGATCATGAAACGGTCAGGGAAAAAATGGTAGACACCTGCGGGTGGAACGCCTGCCTGGCGCGCGATTGCGTGGGAAGACGCAGCCCCCCATCCTTCTGAACGAATTATTTCTTCAGCCGCATCGAGAATCTTCTGCACCCGCTCCTTGCTTCGCTTTTGGACCGGCTGCCGGGGCTCCTTCGCTAGTGACACGTCTCGACCTTTCCCTTTTTGGGTACTTTCAGCAAGTAGCCAGGGACCTAATTATTAAGCGCTGTATACCCAGCGCGACGCCTCAAAATTACTATACGTAAAGAGTCACTGTTTGGTTGTGACAATTTTGTGATTTTTTCAAATGTCCACTTTTGCCGGACGCAATTTGCCACCTAATCCACTTGCTCATCGACCTTGGGTTTGCGCTTACCACCGCTTGGCTTGCGCTTCTTCTCAGCCGGGGTGAGGTCGAATGCCAGTTCGCCCTCTTCCACCTTCACCAACACGTGGCCACCTTTGGCCAGTTCGCCAAACAACAACGCATCTGCCAGGGGCTGCTTGATATTGTCTTGGATGATTCGAGCCATGGGGCGCGCACCATAGTGGCGGTCATAGCCCTTCTCGACAATCCAGTCCGTTGCCTCATCAGTCAGCTCAAAGGTGACGTTGCGGTCGCTCAGCTGAGCCTCAAGCTGCATGACGAATTTCTCGACAACCAGTTTCACGATCGCAGGGTCCAAATGCGCAAATGGAATAATTGCGTCCAGGCGGTTGCGGAATTCTGGCGTAAACAGACGCTTGATGGCCTCTTCATCTTCGCCTTCACGCACCGTGCGGCCAAAGCCTATCGCTGTCTTACCCAACTCGGCAGCGCCAGCATTGGTCGTCATGATTAACACCACATTACGGAAGCTTACTGCTTTGCCTGAATGGTCTGTCAGCTTGCCGTAGTCCATAATCTGCAACAGCACATTAAAGACGTCCGGATGGGCCTTCTCGATTTCATCAAGCAGCAGGATACAATGTGGGTTCTGGTCCACAGCATCTGTCAGCAGACCGCCCTGGTCAAAGCCAACATAACCCGGCGGGGCGCCGATCAAGCGCGAGACACTGTGCCGTTCCATATATTCGGACATATCAAACCGAACAAGCTCAACACCCATTACCTCGGAAAGCTGGCGGGCGACTTCAGTCTTACCGACACCTGTTGGGCCCGAGAACAGATAAGAACCAACCGGCTTTTCATTTTCACGCAACCCGGCGCGCGACAGCTTGATCGCCGACGACAACGCATCAATGGCTGCATCTTGCCCGTAAACAACGCGACGCAGTTCTTCTGCCAGGTTCTTCAGGCTTTCACGATCATCCTTGGAGACCGACTTGGCGGGAATGCGCGCGATCTTGGCAACGACGTCTTCCACTTCCTTGACGCCGATAGTCTTGCGACGACGGCTTTCGGGAACCAGCATCTGGGCAGCGCCCACTTCGTCGATCACGTCGATCGCCTTATCCGGTAGCTTACGGTCATTGATATATTTTGCAGCCAGTTCTACCGCTGTACGAATGGCATCATTGGTGTAGCGGATATTGTGATGATCTTCGTAATACGGCTTAAGACCGCGCATGATCTTCACCGCATCTTCAATCGACGGCTCGTTCACATCAATTTTCTGGAAACGACGCAGCAAAGCGCGGTCCTTTTCGAAGTGCGAGCGGAACTCTTTATAAGTCGTTGAGCCAATGCAACGCAGCGTGCCGGACTGCAGTGCGGGCTTCAGCAGGTTCGAAGCGTCCATTGCACCGCCACTGGTGGCGCCTGCACCAACAACAGTGTGGATTTCATCGATAAAGAGGATCGCCCCTTCGCGCTGTTCAATTTCCGTGACAACCGCCTTGAGGCGTTCTTCAAAGTCACCGCGATAACGGGTACCCGCCAACAGCGTGCCCATATCGAGCGAAAAGATCGTTGCTTCCTGCAAGACACCAGGCACATTGCCCTCAACGATCTGGCGAGCGAGACCTTCTGCAATCGCCGTCTTGCCCACGCCAGGGTCGCCTACAAGAAGTGGATTATTCTTTTGTCGCCGACAGAGAATCTGGATCACCCGGTCGACTTCATCCTGACGACCGATCAGCGGGTCAATTTTGCCGTCAATCGCCTTCTGATTCAGATTAACGCAATAGGCATCCAGCGCCTCATCGCGCTTGTTGTCGACCTGTTCTTCGCCTTCTTCGCCACCAGCGCCCTGAGGCGTACGCGGCATTTCTTCACCCGTTGCCTTGGCAACCCCGTGGGAAATGTAATTAACAGCATCCAGGCGGGTCATGTCCTGTTCCTGCAGGAAGTAGGCAGCATGACTATCGCGTTCGGAATAGATGGCGACCAGCACATTGGCACCTGTCACTTCTTCGCGCCCCGAACTTTGCACATGGATAATGGCGCGCTGTACAGCACGCTGAAAACCAGCCGTTGGTTTAGCATCAGCCCCTTCTTCATTGACCATGTTAGCTAGTTCACGGTCGAAATAGTCCGCAATTGTCTGGCGCAGAGCCTCCAGTTCAACACCACAAGCACGCATCACCGCTACAGCATCATCGTCGTCTATCAACGCATAGAGCAAATGCTCCAACGTGGCATATTCATGATGATACTCATTCGCCAACGCCAAAGCGCTGTGCAGTGAATTTTCCAGATTTTGCGATATCGCTGGCAAGCTATGCTCCTTTAAGCCCTATTCCTTTTCCAAGGTACATTGAAGAGGATGTTCGTTCTTGCGGGCGTAATCAATAACTTCCGCAACTTTGGTTTCTGCCACCTCGAGGGTGTAGACACCGCATACGCCGACACCCTTTTGGTGAACCATCAGCATAACACTGGTGGCCTTGTCTCGGCTCATCCCGAAGATTGCCTCCAGAATGTGCACGACAAACTCCATAGGAGTGTAGTCGTCGTTAAGCAACAACACCTTGTAAAGAGGCGGCTTTTGGGTCTTTTCCTTCGGGCGGACAATTGTGTCTGTCCCTGTTCCCGAGCCTCCGTCGTGATCATCATCGTGACTGTTCAACTGAATAGTCATCGCGCCTTCCGTTATAGCTGTTCAGGTTAGAATCCTGTCTCTGTTACGTCATTGTAGCAGTCATGGACGACCTTTCTACAAGCGGAATCAGCGACTTTCTGAAAAGAAATGTAATTCTAAGGCCAGCGCACCGCAAAAGCAGCCTGTAGATTCGGTTCCTAGAGCCCTACAGGCGCAGATAGTCTACTGAGGGATAATTGTTCCACAAGGGTTGTCTTTAGGCGAGCCAATCCCGCTTCATCATGCGCTTCGCATCGGGCGACCAAAACGTCTTGGGTATTTGAAGCCCGTAGCAGCCACCAGCCGTCGTCATTGGTCACGCGAACACCATCGACATCATTCACGTCACAATCAGTGGCAGAGAGGCGTTCTTTCACCTCAGAGGGCACGACGAACTTCCTGTCCCCCGGGCAATCAAAGCGCAGTTCTGGTGTATTGATCATCTGCGGTAAGGCGGCCCGCAATTCGGCCAAGCTTTTGCCGCTACGACCAACGGCCTCTACTAATTTCAAAGCGGCATAGAGCGCATCGTCAAAGCCGTAATAATTATGCTTGAAGAAGATATGTCCGCTCATCTCACCCGCCAGTGGCGAGCCGGTTTCAGCCATCTTGGTCTTGATGAGGGAATGCCCTGTGCGCCACATCAGCGGCGACCCACCTTGCTCGGTAATCACATCAAACAGCGCCTGGCTGGCCTTCACATCGGCGATGATGGTAGCGCCTGGCACTTCCTTGAGAAGCTCGGTCGCCAACAGGGCGAGAATCTGGTCACCCCATACGATGTTCCCCTCGCCATCAATAGCACCGATACGGTCACCATCGCCGTCAAAGGCAATACCCATATCCAAACCATGTTCAAGCACATGGGCACGCAGGTCATGTAATGTTTCCGGGTCGGTCGGGTCCGGATGATGGTTCGGGAAAGTGCCATCAATATCGCCATAAAGAACGTCATGCCGACCCGGCAGGCGGGCACAGACATCCTGCAAAACAGACCCCAGTGCACCATTCCCGGCATCCCATGCGATGGAACAGTCACCAGCACTATAGTCGCGCAGCAGCCGCTCTACATAGGTTGCCTGAAGCGGCTCTTCGCAGAATGAACCCTTTCCCTCGGCAAAGTCTCCTGAACCGGCCAGTGCGCCCAGTTCCTGGATGTCGTCACCATAGAAGGCACCCTTGCCCATCATCATCTTGAAGCCGTTGTGGTCTGGCGGGTTATGGGAGCCTGTGACCATGATGCCGCCATCGGCACTTAATTCATTAACGGCGTAATACAGCATCGGCGTCGGCCCAAGACCGATGGAAATAACATCAACACCACTGGCTTGCAGACCGTCACAAAGCGCTGCATGCAGCTCTGGCGAACTCATTCGACCATCGCGGCCGACGCACACAGATGAGCCACCTTCGCGCCTGACAAGAGTCCCAAAAGCCCTGCCAATAGCCTTTACATCGCTCGTGCCCAATGTGTCGCCAACAACGCCGCGAATGTCATATTCGCGGAGAATAGAAGGATGAAATTGATGAGTCGTCATGAAATAGCTTCGCGTCCAACAGAGTAATATGTAAAGCCAGCCTGCTGCATTTCAGCAGCGGTGTATATATTGCGCAGGTCGACCATGATCGGCTGGTTCATCAAGCTGGCAACCCTCGGCAAATCGAGCGCGCGATAGACATTCCATTCGGTGATGATCACCACTACATCCGCGCCTTCCAACGCTTCATAAGGTCCCGTCATCAATTTGGTGTCCGGTAATAAAGGTGCCGCTTCCCGCATGCCTTCAGGGTCATGGGCCTGTACGGAGGCACCTGCTTCCAACAACGCGGGGATAATATCCAGACTAGGGCTTTCGCGCATGTCGTCTGTATTGGGTTTGAAGGTCAATCCCAGGACAGCAACCGTCTTGCCTTCAACACTGCCGCCACAGGCAGCAATGATCCGATCCGCCATACGCTTTTTACGGCTTTCATTGCTCGACACCACAGCATCGACAATGGGCAACGTCACATCCGCCTGTTCCGCAATTCCCAAGAGAGCACGTGTGTCCTTGGGGAAACAACTGCCGCCATAGCCAGGGCCTGCATGCAGGAATTTGGAGCCAATGCGGCCATCAAGACCGATACCCCGCGCGATTTCCTGCACATTGGCGCCGACTTGTTCACACAGGTCGGCAATTTCATTGATGAAGGTGATCTTCGTCGCCAGAAAAGCATTCCCTGCATATTTGATCAGTTCTGCCGTTTCCCTGCTTGTATGGACCATAGGCACATTACGCAGGCTGAGCGGTCGATAAAGGCGGGCAATCGTCGCATGGGTGGCTTCATCTTCCGCACCCACGACAACCCGGTCTGGTCGCTTGAAGTCTTCAATCGCCGACCCTTCTCGGAGGAACTCAGGGTTCGAGGCAACGGAAACACTGATATCACGGCCCAGCTCTGCCAATCGTTGGCCGATCCGTTCCGCAAGCTCAGAGCCAGTCCCTACAGGCACGGTCGACTTGGTAACAACAACCGCACCATCCTGCACATGGGCCGCAATATCATCGACAGCGGCATAGACATAACTGAGGTCTGCATAACCGTCACCGTGGCGAGATGGCGTATCAACCGCGACGAAAATAACTTCAGAAGCTGCGACCGATTCACCCAGATTGGTTGTAAAGGTTAACCGCCCAGCTTCTGTATTGGCGGCAACCATGGCATCGAGGCCAGGCTCAAAAACGGGGATCTCGCCTCTGTTCAGCGCCGCTATTTTTCGCTCGTCCGAATCGACACAGACAACGTCGTGACCAAACTCCGAAAAACACGCCCCGGAAACCAGCCCCACATACCCTGTAGCGACCATCGTAACTTTCATGGCCTAGCTCTTTTCATCCAAAAGCATGGGGGTCAATGCGTCTCGCAGCGCAGGGCCCAGATCGGGTCTGTCCAGCGCAATGGCGATGTTGGCCTGCAAATGCCCAACCTTATCGCCGCAATCATAACGCACGCCCTCAAAGCGATAGCCATGCATGGGAGAATGGTCGAGCGTTTTGGCCATAGCATCCGTCAGCTGAATTTCGCCGCCAGCTCCTTTTTCGTGGGCGCTGAGATAGTCAAAAATTTCGGGCTGCAGAATATAGCGCCCAACCACTGCATGGTTTGAGGGTGCCTCTGCAGGGGCTGGCTTTTCTACCAGCCCTTTAACCTCCACCAGGCGGTCGCTCACAGTGCCAGGCGTTACAATCCCATATCGTGACGTATGTTCCTGCGGCACATCCATCAGGGCCAAGATTGAGCCACCCGTCTGCGACTGGGCATCAACCATCTGCGCCAGGCAAGACCGTTCGCCATAAATCAAATCATCCGCCAACAGGACCGCAAAAGGCTCATCCCCAACCAGATGGCGGGCGCACCATACAGCGTGACCCAACCCTTGTGGGCTTTGCTGGCGGGTGTAACAGACCTGCCCAGCCACAGGCATAGAAGCCAGCAGGTCTTCCAAAACGTCCAAATTTCCCTTCGACGTCAACAAGTCTTCAAGCTCAACCGACCGGTCAAAATGATCCTCGATCGTTGTCTTGCCGCGGCCTGTTACAAAGATGAATTCTTCAATCCCGGCGTCTTTTGCTTCTTCCACCGCATATTGGATTAGGGGCTTATCGACGACCGGCAACATCTCTTTGGGCATGGCCTTTGTGGCCGGCAGGAACCGTGTTCCCATACCCCCCACAGGAAAAACCGCTTTGCGAATTTTATTTGTCATACCATTCACTTATCGATGCCGTTCAACCCCAATCCCTATCGGAGCTTTATGAACGATTTATCACCTTGTGTACAGCGGCTGGCCGCAGGCACTAGCCTAACAACAGGTCCTTGGCCTGGTTGATTCGTGCCGCAAAATAGGTGGACCCGCCCTGATCCGGGTGGAACTTTTTCATCAACAGCCGATGGGCATCCTTAATTTGCTTTTCCGTCGCATCTGCAGCCAGCCCCAACACTTCCAATGCCTCTTCGCGGGACATGGGACCGCTGGATGATGCCCCAGCCTCCGCCTGGGGTTGTTCGTCTTCCCACTCACCGGCAAAACGACGAGCAAGATAGGCATTCAGTAGGCGGGCACCCTCAAGGTCTTCGGCCTGCAATTCTTCGTAAAGCGCGCTCAGCTCCCGACGATCCATCGCAGACAAAGTCTGCCCCTGGAACTGGCCCTGTTTAACGAGCCCATCCATCTCACCACTGTCATGATCCAGCGTGACTTGAAGGTAATCTGTCTCAACCTGAGAACTTTGCCCTGGTGCTGGTTTCGACCTGTTCAGCCCCGGAATACCACGACCGGTCGCCACAAAATAAGCTGCCACCAGAATAGGCCCGGCTATGCCAAATTGCCCCCGCGCGGCCACAAAAGCAGCAGCAGCGACCATCAGGAAAGCGCCCATATAGCGCCCAAAACGCTTGATGGTTGCCGCGTCAGCATTCGCGGCCCAGTTCACAATAACAATGACGACCAACAGCACCAGCGCTGCCAGGAAAACATAGGGCATGAACCAGTTACCTCCCGTAATTACCTGGGAACCATAGCAAAGAACACACAGCATAGGCAAAGACCCTGCCGTCGCTTGCTCCTCCCTACATGGGGTTATTTATTCATGCTTTCAATCAGTTGCTGTGCCTGACCGCCACGCTTGTCCCCAAATTCTAACAGCGCCTTGCGGCCACCTGCAGCATAAACCGCGACAGCCTGCAGCAAATCCCGCAATTGAGAAGCACTGGAGGCATCAAAACGGCACCAGGCACCACCCGTCAGGCGTGCCATTTCCTTAAACGCACCGCGCGCTGCAGGCTCATCCCCTTCCTGAAAGAAAAAGGCCGGAACCCCCATCACGCCCAACTTGCCAGCATGGTGGCACAGATCATCAACGTCTTCCTCCATGGCGTCGCCAACATAGACAAGCGCACCGATGGGACCGTCCTTGGCTTCCTTGATCGCCCGTTTGAGCACGCGGCCTATCTGGGTATACCCACCCATGCACTGGATTTTTGCCATGGCTGCCTGCAGGGGCGCTGCCTCTTGATGCCATTTGCTTGCCTTGCATTCTCGGTAGCCCCGAAAGTAAATCAGCTTCACATCCAGGCCGCCGATCCTGTCTGCCTCAGCAAACATACCCGCCTGCAAGTGACACGCCGCATCCCATGTAGGCTGACGGCTCATGGTGGCATCCAACGCAAAAATCAGCCGCCCACGCTCCCCCTCCTTCTGGGGAGCCGGCGTAACAGCCAGCTTATCAAGGAAGGCCGTTACCTCTGCTGAAGTATCTTCACCAACAATTTTGGGTGTTTTTGAGCCCATGTTTCAGTATGTTCCCGCCATGCAAACGCCTATCAAAATCGTACGCACGATCGACGACTTGCGCAAACAGGTTTCGGCCTGGCGTGCAAAAGGTGAAACCGTGGCCATGGTGCCCACGATGGGGGCCCTGCATCAGGGGCACCTGTCGTTGGTGCAATTGGGGCAGGAAAAAGCCGACCACGTTGTCGTCAGTATTTTTGTGAACCCCACCCAATTTGCGCCTGGGGAAGATCTGGACGCTTACCCGCGCACCGAAGCGGAAGATTGCGAAAAGCTGACTGCAATTGGCACCGACCTGGCTTTCATTCCCAGCGCCAATGAAATCTACCCCGAGGGTTTTTCAACCTCCGTTACCGTCGGCGGCATGACGCAGATCCTGTGCGGTGGTACGAGACCGACTCATTTTGACGGGGTTTCGCTCGTCGTCACCAAACTGTTACTGGCCTGCCTGCCCGATATCGCCATTTTTGGCGAAAAGGACTACCAGCAGCTTATGGTCATCAAACGCTTTGTACGCGACCTCAACATCCCGGTCCAAATTGAGGGCGGCGCCATCATTCGCGAAAAAGACGGCCTGGCCATGTCGTCGCGCAACGAATATATGACGCCGAAACAGCGGGCGATTGCGCCGAACTTTGCCAAGTTCCTGCGCGAGGCCATAGCCGATATTCTCGACGGCACCCCGGTTGATGCTGCTATTGCTGCGACGGAACAGAAGCTGCTCGATATTGGTTTTCAGTCTGTCGATTATATGGAAATGCGGACCGTGCCCGACCTTGAGCTGACAACCGATCCCAGCCAACCCGCCAGAATCATTGCAGCGGCCACAATCGGCAAGTCTCGTATTCTGGATAATTGGCCAGTGACGGACGCCTCACGCCCTTAATCTTCTTCTACAGAAGCCCAAGCTCTTTTAGCTCTGCCGCCATCTCGGGCGTCAGGTCACCTGCATCGCCCTCCGGCAGATCATCCGGCGCATCTGCCTCGTTCAGATAGCGCCAACCCTGATGCGCCCGCCGCAGTTGTGGGACGGTTCGGATCAGCTCAGCATCCAGGGTAATGATGCAGAACTTACGGCCTTCATCATCTTCCTGTTTTTCCAGCTTCAGGATTTTTTGCCGGGCGCAATATTGTCCCTTGATGATCCAGTAGATGGAGCCGCCGTCGACCAATTCATCCGCCCGTTTGGGTATATTGCGGGTATAGGCCTGGGTCGTGTCCAACTGCCCGCCCTTGGTGCGCATCTCAATCACTTCATAGAAGTGATCCAGGCTTTCAATGCCGACAGCAGGTCGCGAAAGATGAACAACCATAGCCTAGACCAACACCATGGCCGCCAAGCCTAAAAAGGCAAAAAAACCAACCACATCGGTAATGGTGGTCACGAATACGCTGGAGGCGACCGCCGGGTCAATATTGGCCCGCGCCAACCCCAGCGGAATGAGAATACCCGCCAGTGCTGCAACAATCATATTGATGATCATGGCTGCACCAATTACGGCACCCAACAGGTTAGAGCCAAACCACAAAGCCGCCACGACACCCATAAGAACAGCAAACAGCACGCCGTTGATGAGCCCCACCACTACCTCGCGTGAGATGGTACGCAGTGCATTACTGGTGGTTAATTCTTTGGTGCCCAGGGCGCGCACGGCAATCGTGAGCGTCTGCGTACCCGCATTACCGCCCATGCTGGCAACAATCGGCATCAACACCGCTAGTGCCACCATCTGTTCAATAGTGCCGCCAAATTGATCAATGACAATAGAAGCAAGTATTGCCGTGCCGAGATTGGCAAACAGCCAGACAAACCGATCCCGCGTTGTCTTAAAGGTCGATTCGTGAATACCGCCTTCGCCAACACCACCTAGCAGCATGATATCTTCTTCGGCTTCTTCCTGGATGACGTCGAGCACATCATCGACCATGACGGAGCCTATCAGCCGGTTGTTGTCATCGACCACCAGGGCAGAGACAAGGTCATACTGACGAACGATAAAGGCGACTTCTTCCTGATCCATCTGGGCGTTCACCAGAATGGGCTGATCATCCATAATATCGCCAATGGGAACCTCACGTTTGGTGCGCATAATCCGGTTCAGCGCGACGGTGCCCACCGGCTTCATTGCAGTATCGACCACGAAGATTTCATAGAAGTCATCCGGCAGGTCGTCATCTTCTCGCATATAATCAATGGTCTGACCCACCGTCCAGAAGGCGGGCACGGCGATGAAGTCCTGCTGCATCAAGCGGCCGGCACTGTCTT
>JAURPT010000005.1 GCA_030836535.1 Alphaproteobacteria bacterium | reverse complement strand
CCGAAGCCGTCTTCGAAACAGAAGAACTGGCCCAGCAGGCTGTTGAAACGCTGGAAGAAAATGACAGCGAAGCCGAAGGCGAGGCTGTTGAAGCTGGAGCCGAAACCGACGAAGCGGTAGACGCTGAAGAAGAAAGCGAAGAAGAAAAAGAAGCCTAATCGCTCTTTTTCATCAGAGATCAAAGGGTGGCCACGGCCACCCTTTTTTTGTGCTGTGCGGCTGTCAGTTCGAACAATGGGTTATCCCCATAATTAACAGGGCGATGCAGAATAAGTTGGGGATGGACCAATTTTGTATTTCTTTGTGCTTGTTTGTAATCACTGCCTGTCCGCATAGTGGCTGAATGAGCACGAATCATCAGGAAGGCCAGGTCATCGAGCCAGAGACCTTTGGGAACCAGAAGGCAACCCCGCTCCCCCACAATCTGGAGGTTGAGCAAGCGCTTCTCGGCGCGATCCTGGCGAACAATGACGCCCTTAACCGCGTTAGCTTTCTCGAGCCTCATAATTTCTACGATCCGTTACACCAGCGTATTTATGAAACGCTGCGCACGCTGATCGAACGTGGACAGCTCGCCATCCCGGCGACCCTGAAAACCTATATGGATGCCGACGAAGGCCTGCAGGTCGTCGGTGGTGCCCAATATCTGGCACGGCTTTCAGCCGCTGCTACGTCTGCCGCCCATGCAGAAGACTATGGCCGCACCATCCAGGATCTTAAATTACGTCGGGAGTTGATCCTGATTGGTGAAGAGGCCGCCGCCAGGGCGTCCCAGCCGGATACGGATGATTCCGCAATGGATCAGGTCGCCTCCACGGAAATGGCACTCTTTAGCCTTGCTGAAAACGGCGAGTCCGACCAGGGCTTCAAACCGTTCAGCGCTTCCATTACTGAAGCTGTTGAGAATGTAGAGGCCGCCTTGAAGCGAGATGGCCATCTGACAGGCGTCTCGACCGGCCTGATCAAACTGGATCAACTGCTGGGCGGGATGCACAAGTCAGACCTGATCATTCTGGCCGGCCGCCCTTCCATGGGTAAAACGGCTTTGGCCACCAATATAGCCTTTAACGCAGCCCGCAAGCACCTGCAGGCCAAACGGACGGGTGAAGATATCGACCAGGCCGGTGGGGCCGTTGTCGGCTTTTTCTCGCTGGAAATGTCAGCGGATCAGCTAGCAGCCCGTATGTTGTCTGAACAAGCAGAAATCCCCTCGGAAAAACTGCGCCGGGGCATGTTGACCAATGAGCAGTTTCAGCACCTCGCCCATGCCGCACAAGAAATCGAAGACATTCCCCTCTTTATCGATGACACCCCTGCCCTGACAATTTCTGCCCTGCTGTCGCGCGCGCGCCGTCTCAAGCGTCAACATGGCCTTTCCATGGTTGTGGTCGACTATCTGCAGCTGGCTCGTGCATCGGGGAATGAGCGGGTCGACAACCGCGTCCAGGAAATCTCTGAAATTACCCGTGGCCTCAAAGCGATGGCCAAGTCGCTGGATGTACCGGTGATTGCTCTGTCCCAGCTGTCCCGTGCCGTTGAGCAGCGCGAAGACAAACGCCCCATGCTGTCCGACCTGCGCGAATCCGGCTCTATTGAGCAGGATGCCGACGTGGTGATGTTTGTGTATCGCGATGAATATTATCATGAGCGTCGCGAGCCGGAGATGGGCACGCCGGAACATGCCAAATGGCAGGAGCGCGGTGAACAGGTCCGCGGCGTTGCAGAAGTCATCGTCGGCAAGCAACGGCATGGCCCAACTGGCACAGCTCGCCTGCACTTCACGCGCGAATTCACGAAGTTTGGCAATCTGGCTGATGACGAACACCTGCCAGAGGGGCTATAAAAGCCTCTCACAGGGGATCGGAACGCGTATTTCATGACCATGCTCGCCGGTATTGGCCGCAGTTTCCTGAGCTTCCTGGCCATGATGGGTGCTGTCTCTACCTTTGCCGGCCGGGCGATCTTTCACGCCTTTGCCCCGCCGATTTACTGGCGCCTTCTTGGTAAGCAACTGATTGCCGTTGGCTATTTCTCGTTGCCCGTTGTGGGGCTGACCGCCCTGTTCACCGGCGCTGTGTTGGCTCGGCAAATCTATATCGGCACCGGGCGTATTGGCGCTGAAAGTGCTGTACCAACCATCGTTGTCTTTAGCATCACACGTGAATTGGGGCCTGTGATTGCCAGCCTGATGGTCGCAGGTCGTGTCAGTGCAGCCATGGCCGCTGAAATTGGTACCATGCGCGTCAGTGAACAGATTGATGCGCTGCAAACCTTGGCAACCAACCCGTTCAAATATCTCGTTGGCCCAAGGGTACTGGCAACAACACTCGTGCTACCTGCCCTGGTGCTGGTGGGTGATGTTATCGGCGTTATGGGTGGCTATTTTATGGCCACCGAAATGCTGGGCTTTTCCGGTTCTGCTTATATCCGCAATACCATTGACTTCCTGGAAGTTTCAGACGTTGTCTCTGGCCTTGTGAAAGCCGCAGCCTTCGGCTTTCTGATTGCCCTGATGGGATGCTTCCATGGCTACCGCAGCCAGGGCGGCGCGCAGGGCGTGGGCCGCGCGACAACCAATGCGGTTGTCTCCTCCTCCATCCTGATACTTGCGGCAAATTACGTTATTACCGAGTTGTTGTTCGCCCAATGACCGAGATATCAAAAATATCACTACGCAATCTGCAAAAGCGCTTTGGCGAAAAGGTCGTGCTGAACGGCGTTGACCTTGATATTGCGCCTGGCGATTCCATGGTCGTCATTGGTAGTTCGGGTACCGGAAAGTCCGTGATGCTGAAGTGCATTCTTGGACTTCTAAGGCCGGACGGCGGCACCATTCAGCTCGACGGTAATGACATCGGCACACTGCGGCAGCGCGAGCGTAATGCCTTGCTGCGCCATGTGGGCATGCTTTTTCAGGGTGGTGCGTTGTTTGACAGCCTGCCCGTTTGGGAGAATGTCTCTTTCGGTCTTTTGGGCGCGGGCGGCATTTCCCGCAGGGATGCGAAAGACCACGCCATCGAGACACTGGCCAAGGTGGAACTGGACGCCCCTACCGCCGACCTGTACCCGGCAGAGCTTTCCGGTGGCATGCAGAAACGCGTCGGCCTAGCCCGCGCCATCGCCGCAAGCCCGGACATCATCTTCTTTGATGAACCCACCACGGGGCTGGACCCCATCACCGCCGATGTCATCAATAATCTCATTTTGGAACGCGTTCAGGAACTGGGCGCAACGACCCTGACCATCACCCATGACATGGCCAGTGTCGGCAAAATCGCGTCCCGCGTGGCCATGCTGCACGACGGCAAAATTATCTGGTCGGGAAATGCGTCAGACATTGATAGAAGTGACAACCCGTATCTGAACCAGTTCATCCACGGGGAGGCTATCGGCCCCATGCGGCCAGATGTCAGTACCACCATGCCCAAGGAGACCTATTAGTGGCCAAACAGCAAGACCGTTTCGTTTGCCAGGCCTGTGGTGCCGTCCAGTCCAAATGGTCGGGGCGTTGCGATGCTTGTGGTGAGTGGAACAGCATTGTTGAAGAAATCCCACTCGATTCCATTCCCAAGGGCCTAAAAGCAGGCAAGGGTAAGGCGGTGGAACTCGTCGACCTGAAAGGTGAGTCCAAATCCCCACCCCGCTGGACGTCCGGCATGACAGAGTTCGATCGCACCTGTGGGGGTGGTATCGTCCCTGGATCGGCGATTTTGATTGGCGGTGATCCCGGTATTGGTAAATCCACGGTACTTTTACAGATTGTCGCCGCGCTCGCCACGCAGGGGCGTAAATGCCTCTATATCTCTGGTGAAGAAGCCGTTGCGCAAATTCGCCTGCGCGCCGCCCGTCTGGATCTGGAAGACGCCCCCCTGAAATTGGGTGCCGAAACCAACCTCCGGAACATTCTGGCCTCCATCAATGATGAAGAGCCCGACATTGTCGTCATCGATTCGATCCAGACCATGTTTGTCGACAACGTCGAATCCGCCCCGGGGTCTGTCAGCCAGGTCCGTGCCAGCGCACAGGAGATCATTCGTCTGGCCAAGCGCAAAGGCTTTGCCGTGCTCATCGTGGGCCATGTCACCAAGGATGGCCAGATTGCCGGTCCTCGTGTGCTGGAGCATATGGTTGATACCGTGCTTTACTTTGAAGGCGACCGGGGCCACCAGTTCCGCATTCTTCGTGCTGTGAAAAACCGCTTTGGCGGCACAGACGAAATTGGCGTCTTTGAGATGAGCGACCAGGGCCTGCACGAAGTGCCGAATCCCTCTGCGTTGTTCCTGACAAACCGGAGTGATGACGTTAGCGGGGCTGCAGTCTTCGCCGGCATGGAAGGCAGCAGGCCAATACTGGTCGAAATACAAGCCTTGGTGAGCCCTTCCAGCCTGGCAACACCGCGTCGTGCCGTTGTTGGCTGGGACAGCGGCCGCCTGGCCATGGTGATGGCTGTGCTGGAAGCCCGCTGCGGCATGAGCTTTGCTGGTGTTGACGTGTACCTCAACGTCGCAGGGGGTATGCGGATTGTTGAACCGGCGGCCGACCTGGCTGTGGCAGCTGCGCTCATGTCTTCCATCAGTGATATTCCCATCCCCCAGCAGGCTGTATTATTCGGAGAAATCAGCCTTGCAGGTGAAGTGCGCCCTGTCGCGCAATCCAATGCTCGGCTCAAAGAAGCAGGCAAGCTTGGCTTTACCAAAGCATGGATGCCCGCCCTATCCCAGCATTTGGCAAACAAAGAAGGTTCAACTCAAAAGACCTCGCTGGATGTGTTCGAGCTTGATAAGGTCGGTGACCTGAGATTGCGGTTTGCAGGCGACTGATGGACGATATTCCTCTCAACATTCTCGATATTGTGATTCTGGTCGTGCTGGGCTTGTCAGCCCTTGTAGGCCTGATCAGGGGATTCGTAAGAGAAGTCCTGTCTCTTGGCGCCTGGATTGGCTCTGCCTGGTTGACCCTGACATTCCTGCCCCAATCTCGCGTCTTTGTTCAAAACTATATAGAAGACCCTTTGTGGTCCGGCATCATCGGCGGTGTCGGCAGTTTCCTGCTGATCATTGTCATCCTGATGATCATTGCGCGCCTCATCTCCAAAGCCGTGCAAGCAAGTGATCTGATCGGACCACTGGACCGGACATTGGGCATCTTCTTCGGTCTCTTGCGTGGCTGTGTTCTGGTTGTTTTCGGCTATATCCTGGCCCTCACGCTGGTGGAAGAAGATGCTGAAAAACCGGAATGGGCAGTCGCGTCCAATTTACTGCCGATGGTTGAGCAAGGCGCAAACATCCTGTTGGGCGTCGTGCCGGCAGACATTGAATTGCCGGAACTTGCCCCCGCCGAAGAAGGTGACGATGAGGGTAAATCAGACGCTGACACGGCAGACGAGTTCGGCTATACACCTGACGACGATATTGGTCGGCTTCTCGAAGAGACGCTCATGGACCAGCTGACACCGGAAGAAGAATGATCACAACGCATCCGTTCGACGACGACAAGCTCCGCGAGGAGTGCGGTATCTTCGGTATTTACGGGCATCCCGAAGCGGCTGCCCATACGGTGTTGGGGCTGCATGCCCTGCAACATCGCGGGCAAGAGGCAGCAGGTGTTGTCAGTTACAATGGCAGCCAATTCAACGCACACCGCAGCCTCGGCCTGGTCGGCGATAATCTGACGTCTGAAGAGGTAATCTCTGCCCTGATCGGCGATTCTGCCATTGGTCACAATCGCTATTCCACCACTGGCGATACGATTATGCGGAACATCCAGCCGCTTTTCGCCGAGCTTTCCGGCGGTGGATTTGCCATCGCACATAATGGCAACCTGACCAACGCCATGACCCTGCGGAAAATGTTGGTTCAAAAAGGCTCCATCTTCCAATCGACGTCCGACACTGAAGTTATCATTCATCTGGTCGCCACCAGCCCCTACCCGCGCCTTGTTGACCGCCTGGTCGACGCGCTGACGCAGATCGAAGGGGCCTATTCGCTCGTTATTTTGACCCAGAAGAAGTTGATCGGCGTCCGTGACCCACATGGCATTCGCCCACTGGTACTGGGTGAAACAGCAGACGGCGAACCCTTGCTAGCTTCAGAATCCTGCGCTTTCGACATCATCGGCGGCAAGCTGATCCGGGATATCGAACCGGGTGAAATTGTCATCATCAATGAAGATGGCATTGAAAGCGTTAAGCCTTTTGGCCCTGTCCAAAAGCGTCCCTGTATCTTTGAGCATGTCTACTTCGCGCGGCCCGACAGCCTGACGGACGGTACCAGCATCTATGAAGTGCGCAAGCGCATTGGCGCTGAGCTGGCACGAGAAAGCTCGGTCGACGCCGACTTGGTTATCCCCGTACCGGATTCAGGCACGCCGGCCGCCATTGGTTATGGCCGCGAGTCCGGTTTACCCTTTGAGCTGGGCATCATTCGAAATCACTATGTTGGCCGTACCTTCATTGAGCCGACGGACAATATTCGACACTTTGGCGTTCGCCTGAAACACAATGCCAATACCCCGCAAATTCAGGGTAAACGCGTTGTGCTGGTGGATGATTCCATCGTTCGCGGGACAACCTCAATCAAGATCATTGAAATGATTCGCCAGGCTGGTGCCAGCGAGGTGCATATGCGTATCGCCAGCCCGCCCACGACCCATTCCTGCTTCTATGGCGTTGATACGCCAGAGCGCGAGAAGCTGCTGGCCTCGAAGATGACGGTTGAAGAAATGGCCAAGAACATCAATGCCGATAGCCTGGCCTTTATCTCGTTGGATGGCCTGTATCGCGCCTTAGGCCTGGAAGGCCGTACGAATAGCGCACCTGAATATTGTGACGCCTGTTTCTCTGGCGATTACCCCATCTCGCTTACCGACCATGATGGCGGACAAAACAACCAGCTTTCCCTGCTTGCAGAACGCAAATGACCAAGCTTCTTGACGGTAAGATTGCGCTGGTGACCGGCGCCTCACGTGGCATTGGTTATGCGCTGGCAGCAGAGCTTGCCAGCCACGGTGCCCACATCATTGCCGTGGCGCGCACCATTGGCGGGCTTGAAGATCTCGACGATAAAATCCAGAAGACAGGTGGCTCGGCCACCCTTGTGCCGACCGACCTGCGGGAAGCAAACGGCATCGACCAAATTGGCGCTGCCATCGCTGAGCGTTGGGGTAAACTGGATATTCTTGTTGGCAATGCTGGAATGTTGGGTGCCCTTAGCCCGGTGCCGCATACTGAACCCGATGTATGGGATGATGTTTTTGCCGTTAATGTGACCGCCAATTACCGGCTCATCCGATCTATGGACATCCTGTTGCGCGCCTCAGATGATGGCCGCGCGCTCTTCATTACTTCGACCGTTGGCAACGAGCCTCGCGCTTATTGGGGTGCCTATGCCGCCAGCAAGGCAGCGCTTGAATCCATCGTACAAACCTACGCGCTTGAAACAGTAGAAGCTGGACTGCAGGTTAATCTGCTAAACCCGGGCGGTACTCGCACCGCCATGCGCGCCCGGGCCATGCCGGGTGAAAAGCCAGACTCTCTCCCGAGACCGGCTGAGGTAGCGTCAAAAGCTGTCAAAATGCTATTGCCGGATTGGCAGCAAACCGGGCAGCGCCTTCACTTGTCCGATTTAGAATCGTAGGGGTTATTCCCCTTGAGCATCCGGAACCTGATGGGTGTGCCCCATAGGTCGAAT
>JAURPT010000092.1 GCA_030836535.1 Alphaproteobacteria bacterium | reverse complement strand
GCGAACGGACACCGCAGTTCAGCGAGGAAACAGCCCCCGAAGGCGAGGTATTCCCCGTCATGGAATTCCAGGCGCATTCTGCCAATCTTGGCCTGATGTTCTATACCGGCGACCAGTTTCCCGCAGCCTATAAGGGTTCTGTTCTGATCGCGCAGCATGGTTCGTGGAACCGTACCTTCCCGGTTGGCTATCAGATCGTTCAGGTTGTCATGGGGCCCGATGGCATGCCGATTGCGCAACAGCCATTTGCCGCAGGCTGGCTCGAGAAAGGTGACGTTACAGGTCGTCCTGTCGACGTAAAGCAAATGCCCGACGGTTCTGTTCTTGTCTCTGACGACATGAATGGGCTGGTCTATCGCATCACCTATGAGGGCGAATAGGGCTCGATTACAGCTATACAAAGTAAATTTTAGTGAGCCGGGAAAAGCGCACCCGGCTCACGTTTTTTTGTACCCCTTTTTCTAAAAATATTAGATATTTCGACCAGTCATCAGTTGTGTTCATTTCTACCCGTTGCGTTCTATGACTCCACTGCGTTTGTGAGGAGTTCGGCACCCGTGCCGGTTGAAGTTATCTACGAAAATGAAGGTAAGGGCGTTCGCCTCCGGTACACCGGTGATGTCAACGGTGACGAAGCCTTTGATGTGTTGAGGGCTGTCTTAGAAGACCCCCGTTTTATCAAGCTGGACTACGGGATCAGCGACTTTGCCGGGGTGGATGATTTCGACATTTCACCCTCGCAAGTGCGTCAGATTGCGCAGCATACCGGGGCCTATTTGGAACAGAATAATCCCCGCGTTCACTTGGTTATGGTCTCACCCAAAAGCCGGTATTACGGCGTCATGCGCATATTCGAAACCCAGGTCGATATGTATATCGTTACAGGATACAATGCAGGGATGCTCCGCGTATTTGAAACAGTTGAACAGGCAGAGACTTGGCTGCTCGACCGCATTCCCGGCATATCCTTCGAGTAAGTTGATTTCTGTCAGCTGACCGCAGCGGCCACAAAGATATAGCGCGCAATTTTACCGATGCTTACCAGCAGCAGGAAAAGCCAGAACTTTACCCGCAACATGCCGGCCACGAAGGTCAGCGGGTCCCCCACAATGGGCAAAAAGGCAAACAGCAGGCTCCACAGCCCATAGCGGTTGAAGCGTTCTGTGGCCTTGTCTGTCGTGGCCTGGCTGAAGGGGAAATACTTACCCGCCGCCAGACGCTGTGTTTGCCAATGTCGCAAGTAGCGGCCGATCAACCAGTTGATGCACGCGCCCAGAATATTGCCTGCTGACGCCACAGTTACCAGCAGCCACGACGGGTGTGCGCCCTCCATCAGGGTGGCAACCAACATGGCCTCAGACGAAAACGGCAGGATCGTCGCCGCCAGAAAGGACCCGAAGAACAGAGTGAACAACACAGTCATGGCAGGGCAGGGTATAGTAGCGGGCGTGCAAGGCCAGTGAAAAGGGGGATCGTGCCCACTTTCCATTTGCCAGCAACCGCCGCCTGTGTCACAAATGCCTTAACGATTTACTTAGTAAACAACGGATACTAAACAACGGGAAGAGGACCAGAGGTCGCCATGCGTATTGCTGATATTGAAAACCCCACCAACATGTACTTCACCGGCAATTGGGCGCCGGTGCAGGAAGAACATAACGAGCTGTGCACCGAGGTGATCGGCACCATTCCACCCGAGCTGGCCGGCTCATTCCTGCGTATTGGCGCCAACCCGGTTTTCGTTAACGAAGACCAGGAATATCATGCCTTTTCCGGCGACGGCATGGTCCACGAGGTCTACTTCAAGGACGGCCAAGCCACCTATGTGAACCGCTTTGTGGAAACAGACGGCCACCTCGCCGAGCAGGAACATGGCGACCTCATCTGGGATGGCTTCAAGACCGCCCCGGAAATGGTGGCCAAATACGGCCCGTCCAAGAATATTGCCAACACGGCGATGGTTTACCACGCGGGCAAGGTCTTCGCGCTGCAGGAAGGCTCCATGCCTTTTGAGGTCAAACTGCCGAATCTGGACCCGGTCGGCGAATATAATTACGACGGCAAGCTGGACTATGTGCCGTCTGCTCACCCGAAGATCGACGCGCGCACCGGCGAAATGGTGACCTATGGTTATGGCGTGATGGCGCCGCCCTTCTGCCAGGTCTCGGTCATCAACAAGGAAGGCGAGTTGGTGCACACCACCGAGGTGGACATTCCCGCCCCGATCATGATGCATGATTGCGCGATTTCCGAGAACTACACGATTATTCTCGACCTGCCTTGCGTGTTCGACTTCAACCGCGTCGCCGAAGGCAAGGGCATGTTGTATTTCGAACCGAACAATGCCTCGCGCCTGGGTGTGCTAAAGCGCGGTGCGGAAGGCGAAACCATCAAATGGTTCGAGGTCGACAGCTGCTATTGCTACCACACGGTGAATGCCTATGAAGAAGGCGACGAAGTGGTCATCGATGGCTGCCGGTCCGAGCGCAATTCCATTGGCGACGACGTCAAGCCCGGCCCTGGCGACCGCAGCGACCTGCCGCAGATGTATCAGTGGCGCCTGAACATGAAGACCGGCGAAGTTGTCGAACGCCTGATTGATGAAGAATGGGGCTGTGAATTTGCCCGCATCAATGAAGACTATATTGGCATCCGCGCTCAATATTCCTATGCCGCGCGCATCAAAGGCGACAATCTGGAAAGCGGCTTTGATGGCATCATCAAATATGACCATGTCAACGAAACCAGCACCCACTACCCCTACGGCCCTGGTCGTTTGGGTGGCGAGCCGATCTTTGCCCCCAAGCCCGGTGGGACGAAAGAAGAAGACGGCTGGGTCATTGGCTTTGTGCGGGATGAAGAACTGCAACGCAGCGAATGCATCATCATCGACGCCGCCGACTTTGAAGCCGGCCCCGTTGCCCGCATCGTGATGCCGGGCCGCGTACCTTTCGGTTTTCATTCCGCCTTTGTCGGGGCAGAGTTCTTCGAACAGCAGGGCTAACGCATCTGCCAACCAGCGCCTTTGGCCATCTGGTCAAGATCGGGTATTCTCCTTCCCCTGACAGCAGGGGGAGGGGACCATGACGCCGTATGAGGCACTGGAACTGCGCTATTATTATCGCAACGAAACAGCGAGTGCCTTTCGCTATTGGGTATCGTTGACTTTTGCCGTGCTGGTGGCCGCTTATGTGGCGGGGGAACAGCTCAATGGCTGGACCGTCGGCATCATCCTGGTGCTTTATATGATGGTCGCCTGGTCGAATAATCGGATTCTGTTGACCAGTTCTGCCGACATGCAGGCGCTGTCAGAAGAAATCATCACCAAGCTCGGAAAGGCCAGCATTCTCAATGTCGTAGCCCGCAATTCCAGCTTCGTATGGAAAGGCACATCGCCGGACATTCGCGAGGTTGGCAGAGAGCTGAATGTCAGATTTGTGGTTGAGGGGTCAATTCGTGTCGTTGGTCAGACCCTGCGGTTGAATGCCCAGTTGATCGACACATTAACAGGGGCGCATATCTGGGCTGAAATCTACGACCTGCCGCGAGACAATCCGGACGCTGCGCTGCACGGTGTAGAGGATGTGGTAGCTGGCGAATTGCTTGCTGTCTTGCGCGATGTTGAAATTGATCGGCTTCTCAAGCTCGATGATGCGGCACTGACTGTTGATAACATTGTCGCGCTGTGTTGGGGCAAGGCCGTTGTGACTTCTACAGCGGAAGGCATGCAAGACGCCATCGACATTTTGCGGCGAGGGCTGGCGCGCCATGCGGGCGCGGCCGAACTTCACGCCGAATTGGCCCATTATTGTTGCACCATGGGCCGCAATTTCGACAAAGAAAACCGGGACGACTTATTGCAGGAATGCCGGGCGCATTTGGAGCAAGCCATTCGTCTTGAACCGCTGGGTGAGATGTCGCTTTTTCGGGCATGCACGGTCCGGTATCTGTTGGGGGAATACGAAGAATCACTGACAGCCGGCCGATTGTTTGCCGACCTGTACCCCGACTCCCACGCGCCGGTTCACTGCATGCCCATGCGGGTGCTGGGGCACTACGAGGAAACGCTGGCGGTGGTTGACCCATGGCTTGCCACCTCGAGCAAAAGACATATTGATCGCCGCTGGGTGCTGGAATTCAAAGGGACAGCGCTTCTTGGTTTGGGTGAGTTTGAAGCCGCCGAGAAGGTCCTGCGTGAAGCTGGAGGCGAGCCGTTCAGGCCTTCTGCGCAACTGCCGACAGTTGTAGCCCTGGCGCATCAGGGCAAGCTTGATGAAGCTGCAAAGGCGTGGTCTGTCTATCAGGCAAGCCCTGGCGCTCTCTCGCCAGACAGGCTTGAGCAGTCGATAAGCCGCAATTCAACAGACCCGGCCTGGATTGACATGTATCTGGAAGGGCTGCGCTTGGCCGGATGCGAGTTTACGGCCAAGGAACTCGACTTTAACATTTGATCGCACCCTGCTGAACGCACCTGACGCCTGTTTTTCGTTGTGGTTTCTGGAAGCGTGCTACAAGAAATCTAATTCATAAAGAACGTGCAACGGGGGGACACGTCTTGTTCAGGACAATCCGGTTTACCGGCGGGAAGGCTGCCTAGCCTTGGAACCATCATCTGCCCAGGCCGACGCGCCTGCCACCACAAGCGAAACGGAACAGCCTGCTTGGTCTATTGGCGGGCGTAACTATGTGCTGGTGTTGCTCACCGCAGTAGCGGCCATGAATTTTGTCGACCGGCAAATCCTCGGTGTGCTGCTCGAGCCCATCAAGGCAGAATTCGGCCTGCCGGACTGGATGCTCGGCCTGCTGACGGGGCTGGGCTTTGCGGCCTTTTATGCCACGCTGGGTATTCCTATCGCCGCGCTGTCAGACCGCAAGAACAGGCGCAATATCATCGTCATCTGCACCACGCTGTTCAGTGTCATGACGGCCCTGTGCGGTGCGGCGGCGAATTTCTGGCAATTGTTCCTCACGCGTATAGGCGTCGGTGTTGGCGAAGCTGGTACCATGCCTGCCTCGCAATCCATTATCTCGAACCTGTTCCCCATTGAAAACCGGGCCGCGGCCATGGGCTTTTTGGCCACGGGCGGCAATATCGGGCTCATGCTGGGGCTGCTGATCGGCGGTTGGGTGAACGAGTGGTGGGGCTGGCGCTGGGCTTTTGCCGTCGCCGCTGTGCCAGGCATTCTGCTGGCCATTACCATTCGCTTTACGGTGAAGGAGCCTGTCCGCCCGGCGGATGCAGCGGTGCCGGAAAAGACGCATATTATCAGCGATATTCTGTCGTCCCTGTCGGCCATGGCCAAGGTGCCCTCGATGCGCTGGTTCGTGGCGGGTGGCACGCTTTATGGCATGTCGGCCTATGGCATCCACACCTTCATGGTGTCTTACTACATGCGGTTCCACGATATGGGCTCGGGCGATGCTGGCACCGTCAACGCCATTATCGTCGGTGTGCTGGGGGCGTTTGGCGCTTTTGCGGGCGGTGTGGTCTGCGCGCGGGTCAGCGCCCGCTATGGTCAGAAGTGGACCGGCTATATCCCTGCCATTGCCATTGGCATCAGTGTGCCGCTATTGGTGGCGATGCTGCTGACGGATAATACCTGGCTGGCGATCGGCCTGTTTGTCATCCCAGGTATTCTCTCCAGCGTTTATGCGGGCCCAACCTGGGCGATCATCCAGGAACTAGTGGCCCCCAGCAGGCGGGCCATGGCGGCCTCGGTCTATATGCTGATCTATAACCTCGTTGGCCTGGGCCTTGGCCCGCTGGCGGTGGGGGTGATCAGCAGTGCGATTGAGCCCACCTTTGGGGACCAGTCATTGCGCTATGCCATGGCCGGGGTACTGGTGGTCAGCCTGTTTGGCATTTACGCCTATATCGTTGCGGGCCGCCGTGTGAGTGCGGACATTGAGCGGGTGAGGGCTGCGGGTGAGGGGATATAGGGGCCATTTTCGCCTAAAAAACTGCGCTCTTAGTAATGCCTGACCCAGGAAAGAGAGACACATGATTGATCTGTACACCGCATCGACGCCCAACGGCTGGAAGGCCTCTATCTGTCTTGAGGAGTTGGGGCTGCCTTACGAGGTCAATTTCATCGATTTCACCAAGAGTGAGCAGAAGGCCGATGCCTATCTCGACATCAACCCCAATGGGCGCATTCCCGCGATTATTGATCGGGACAATGACGACTTTGCCGTCTTCGAGAGCGGCGCGATCCTGATCTATCTGGCAGAGAAAACAGGCCAATTGTTGCCGACAGATGCCAAAGAGCGCTCGTGCGCCCTGCAATGGCTGATGTTCCAGATGGGCGGCATTGGCCCCATGTAGGGGCAGGCGCTGGTGTTCATCCGTAACGTGCCAGAGAAAATGCCCTATGTGATCGACCGCTATATGAATGAGACCAAACGGCTCTATCAGGTGCTCGACCGCCGTCTGGGCGAGGCCGAGTTTCTGGCGGGCGACTACAGCGTTGCCGACATCGCCACCTGGCCGTGGATTTACTGCGCCGAATGGACCGGGATCGACCTGGCGGAGACGCCCCATCTGAACCGCTGGTTCAAGGCGCTGTCTGCGCGCCCGGCGGTCCAGCGGGGCCTGAACGTGCCAGAGCCCTTCGACATCAACGCGCTGATGGAAGACGAAGAGAAGGTCAAAGAGGTCGATGCGCAATATGCCGACCTCGTCAAGCGCCAGGGCGACACCAACAGCTGAAGCCGGTTGCAACCCGCGCCAACAACACACAAACTACGCCCTCAAATTGGAGGGGCTGTTGAAGCGCTGGCACAAGATTGTTCTGGGACTATTAGCAATCGGCATCGCCGGTGCGGCCTTCGGGGCCTGGTATCTCAGCACGCGGGATGCACGAGAGCCGTCTTTTGTGGCGTGGCATGTCAATTGCGCGACCTGCCACGGGGCCGACCTGCGGGGCACGGCGCTGGCTGCCTCGTTGATCGATGCGCCGCTTAAACATGGTGACTCTGTTGAAGAGATGATGGCCGTTATTGCCGGTGATGCGGTGGAGGCCCACAAGGCCGACTGGCAAGGGGAACTCTCGCCGCAACTCACCAAGGCCCTGGCGCTGTATATCAGCGAACACAGGCAGAAATTCCCCAAGACCTCAGCGTCTTACACCATGACCCCGCCGGGCGACCGTAGCATTCGCTCGCAGCATCATGATTTTCGGCTGGAACGGGTCACCGAACTGGTCAGCCGACCCTATTCCATTGCCCCCATGCCCGATGGCCGCCTTTTGGTGGCAGAGAAAATCCGTGGTTTGTCGATTATTGATGCCAGTGGCCAGCAGGGGTCGGTTGTTACCGGTACGCCTGAGACCTGGGAACCGCTGCTGACGGTGCAGGGGAACTGGCTCAATCTCGGTATCGTGCTTGATGTCGAATTGCATCCCAACTATGCGGAGAATGGCTGGGTTTACCTGTCCCACACCGAACATTGCTTCACCGGCTGTGGCTGGGTTGTGCCTGGTACCATGGCGCGGGTAATCCGGGGCCGCATTCAGCGTGGCCAGTGGGTTGATGAAGAAGAAATCTGGTCGGTCCACAAGGACCATTATACCCCGGTGCCCGACGGCGTGGCCGCAGGCCGCCTGGCCTTCGACAAAGAAGGGCATTTGTTTGTCATTGTTGGGGGCAAAAACACCTATGACAAATTGCATGACCTCAACACGCCCTATGGCAAGGTCCACCGGGTGAATGACGATGGCACTGTACCGGAAGATAACCCGTTCTGGCTGCCTGCCGAGGCGCGCCCGGAGGGCTCGACCATCCACACCGTGTGGTCCTACGGCCACCGCACGGGGCAGGGGCTTGATGCGCATCCCATAACGGGTGCGATCTGGAACACGGAAATGGGCCCGCGTGGCGGCGATGAGATCAACCACATTCAGCGCGGCAAAAATTACGGCTGGCCGCTTCACACCAATGGGCTGGATTACTCCGGCGAAGAGGTTTCCATCGGCAGGGAGTTGGGGCTCGATTTTGCGCTGGAAGACACGGTGTTGCCGGTGGTGGACTTCACGCCCGCACCGGCGATTTCCAACTTCACGTTTCACCAAGGTAATGCCTTCCCCAACTGGGGGGATGACTTGCTGGTCGGTAGCTTAAAGGCCGCCACGCTGTACCGCGTGCGCATCAAGGATGCTGTGTTGGTGGAACAGGAAAAGCTGGTCACGGATTTTGGCCGCATCCGCGACGTGGCCATGGGCGCCGACGGGCTGGTCTACATCGCCATTGAACACAATGAGAATGGGTCGATCTGGCGACTGGTGCCAATTAATTCGCTCACGGCAGTTCGCCCTGAACGCAAAAAAGAAGCCGTTCGCCCTGAGTGTTTGCGAAGCAATTGTGTCGAAGGGTAACGGCTTATCCGTTCAATGCTTCGATACAACGTCTCGCTGCGCTCACCGCCACGCAGCATGAACGGTTTTGGTAGGTCGATCTATTCCAACAACCTGTCACCCCGCACTTGATGCGGGGTCCATTTGTAGGTGCCCTATAGGCAATAGCGCAGATATTGGATGTGCTTCATGGACCCCGGCTCGCTGGCGCGTCCAAAGTGACAGATCAAAATTACGAACCGCCGTGAGCGATAAAGAACTTACTCCGCGACATCCCGCTTTGGCAGTACCCAGCCGGGGCGGATGAAGTGGCACGTATAGCCATTGGGGAAGCGTTCCAGATAGTCCTGGTGTTCCGGCTCAGCTTCCCAAAACGGACCAACGGGTTCCACTTCGGTCACCACCTTGCCCGGCCACAGGCCCGAGGCGTCCACGTCCGCAATCGTGTTGAGTGCTTCGGCCTTCTGGGCGTCATCCACATAATAGATGGCCGACCGATAGGACGGGCCAATATCGTTTCCCTGGCGCATCGGTGTGGTGGGGTCGTGGATCTGGAAGAAGAATTCCAGCAGCGTGCGATAGCTGATCACCGCTGGGTCATAGATAATTTCGATCCCCTCAGCATGGTTTCCATGGTTGCGATAGGTGGCGTTGTCGACCTCACCACCGGTATAGCCCACGCGGGTGGCGCGTACGCCGTCGAGCTTGCGGATCAGGTCCTGCATGCCCCAAAAACAGCCGCCTGCGAGTACTGCGCGTTCTTCAGCCATTATGCGTCCTCCACCTGGTCAATATAGTCGCCATAGCCCTGGTCTTCCATCTCGGCCAGGGGCACGAAACGCAGCGAGGCGGAATTGATGCAATAGCGCAGCCCGCCACGGTCTTGCGGTCCGTCGGGGAAGACATGGCCCAAATGGCTGTCGCCGTGGCTAGAGCGCACCTCGGTGCGGATCATCCCATGGGTGCGGTCCGTCAGTTCCTTGACGTGCGCAGGCTCTACCGGTTTGGTGAAGCTGGGCCAGCCGCAATGGCTGTCATATTTGTCGGACGACACAAAGAGCGGCTCGCCAGAAACGATATCCACATAAAGGCCTGGCTCCTTGTTGTAGAGATATTCCCCCGTGCCGGGGCGCTCCGTGCCGCTGTGCTGGGTGACGTAGAATTGCTCTTCCGTCAGCTTGGCAATGGCATCTGCCGATTTGCTGTATTCAGCCATACTGCTTCCCTTGACTGTCTATACTCAATTGACCACTGGGGCCGCATGGTAAACCAAACCGGCGCAGAGCAACAGGGGGCTTGGCACGTGGGGGTACATCCTGCATTGCGCCCGAGCAGTGCGGCGTATACCGTGTTGCAAATTTAAGCACGGGAGAGAGCCTTGAACATGCACAGCAAAGACTGGCAGTCGCAACCACCGGAAAAATGGCCGGAACCCGAGTTGAAAGGCCATTCCATTCCCGGTGACCGTTATAGCTCGAAAGAATTCTTCGAGAAAGAATGGGAAGAAATGTGGACCAAGGTCTGGCTGCTGCTGGGCCGGGCCGATGAAATTCCCGAGCCGGGCGACTACCAGATGGAAGAGGTCGGCCCGGAGAGCATCATCATGGTGCGGCAGCAGGATGGCGGCATCAAAGCCTTCTTTAATGTGTGCCAGCACCGCGCCGCGCGCCTGGTGTTCAACGAGGTAGACTCTGTTGAAGCCTTTATCTGCCCCTATCACGGCTGGCGGTTCGAGCTGGATGGCGAGCTGACCTATGCCCGCGATGCCGAAGATTTCCCCGAAGGGGACCCGTGCGGCAAAATGAATCTGGTGGAAATCCCCTGCGACACGTTTGCCGGGTTTATCTGGGTGAATATGGACCCTGATTGTGTGTCGCTGCAGGAATATCTTGGCCCGGTCTGGGATGACTGGTCGAAATATGAAATCGACAGCTGGAAGCGCTATCTGGCCATGACGGCCAATGTCCCGTGTAACTGGAAGATCGTGCTCGACAATTTCAACGAGTCCTACCACCTGCCAACGGTGCATCCCGAAGCCGATGCGGTGGTTGAAGAAAGCTACAAGGACACCCAGTTCGACATGTCTGCCGAAGGCCATAACCGCATGTGGCAGCAGGCGTTCAAGCCATCAAAACGGCGCCTGAAAAATGGCAAGGACCTGATGGACCCGGCGCTGGCCATGCGCATGGAAGGCTGGGGCCTGAACCCGGATGACTTTGCCGGGCGCGAATTTGAAAGCCGCGAGGCCGTGCAGGAACAGATGCGCAAATTGGGGCCAGACATGGGCTATACCCATTTTGATAACCTCAAGGACCACCAGCTGACGGACGTCTATCACTATACGATTTTCCCGAATTTTGCTGTCTCGGTCTGGGCAGATTCCTTCCACTTCCTGCGCGCCCGCCCGCACCCGACAGACCCGACCAAATGCGTGTTCGACAATTGGTATTACGCGCCGGCACCCGAAGGGCTGGAGACCGATGTGCTGACCATCAATGGCCCTGTTGCCCGTGATGCGGAGATTGAACATGATGTGTTTGAATATGGTGAGAAAAGCCTCAGCCCCCTGATTGATCAGGATATGGGTGTGACCCTGGGCCAGCAGCTTGGCCTGCGGTCCCGTGCCTTCAAGGGCGTGTATCTGTCGCACCAGGAATGGCGCATTCGCCGTTATCACGAGGTCATCGACGAATATATCGACGGCATACGCCCCGGCCCAAACCAGAACTCGAAATAGGCCGGAATTCCAACTAGGGGCAGTTTGAT
>JAURPT010000091.1 GCA_030836535.1 Alphaproteobacteria bacterium | reverse complement strand
GCTGAGCCTCGTCGAAGACCGCTACTTTCTCAACGGGGGCACGCTCGTAGATCAAATTGTCATCACGAAAATGATGGATGTTTTGAATGAAGGTACTGGCTCGCTGATGCGCTACTTTCTTAGTGATCTTATCCCCATGATCTTTAGCGCGGGCAATCTCATCTCGTGCCAAAGCTTCTCGTAGCACCTGCACCAATGGACCATTCCCAGATAGAAACACCGCATGCTCGTCTTCATGAGCTTTCATGCGACTATTGGCGATATTGAGACCCCCTAGGGTCTTGCCTGCCCCTGGGACACCAGTGACGAAACAGATAGCTTTTCTATTATTGGCTTTGGCTTGCTCAATGATGGCTTCGACCGCTATGCCGGTTCTGGCAAGATTGATCGCCCCCCCATCTGAGCGAGAAATCTCCTCGACATTGTGACCGCGATAAAGGGCTTGGGCCGCCTCAACGATCGTTGGCGTCGGCTTGTAACGAGATAAAGCCCATACCTCCGCATCAATCGTGCTGTGTGCCGGCGCCTCAACAACGAGCTGGAGGGCGGCTGCTAATGTGTCATCATTGCACAGGACGGGCGTCGCGACATCGTCCTCGAAATAAAGGGAAATATCTTGTGAGGGCGCTTGCGTCGCCACGAGAATGGGTACAATAGGCATCTCATGGCTGCCTTCATGAAAATTGTGCAGATCGAGGGCATAGTCGAGCGCCTGATCAATATCCCTAGAGCTGTAATAGGCGCCGCCGACCTTATATTCGATGATGACGATGTAACCGTTGAGGATCAGGACCACATCAGCGCGCTTGCCCATCCGAGGGATCGTGAACTCGAAGAAAACATGTGCGTCGGGGCAGGCAAGTAACAGTACCTGCAGTTGCTCAATCTGATGGATCCAGGCGTCCAGCTGACGTTGATCGAGATCGAAGCTGTGTGCTTGGGCCAATTCGCCAAGGAGTTGATCTACCGAAGTCCCCAAAAACTGCGCAACATCGCCTTGATAATATGCCCGCTGCATCACTCGTTCTCCCCGATGCCGTCCAGCTTATCGTGTCCTCAAGACAACACAAGACTGATAAAGCCGAGTTGTTTTTGTGCAACTAACGGAAAGGCCAAAAAAACACAATTACGGTGGTAGTGCGCCTAATGACATATCTACAGTTTGGTGGCCAGGCACGGACCTTAGGCTCCCTGCGGAAGGGAGCTAACCATGTCTCCAACAAAATTGATCATGCGTTTTGCGGCTTGCAACTGATTGCTATTTGATTGCTGACGATCGGATAAAGCATCGCAGTAATATAGCAATACATTGAAATAATTGGCGCACCCGACAGGATTTGAACCTGTGACCTCTGCCTTCGGAGGGCAGCGCTCTATCCAGCTGAGCTACGGGTGCATGCCGGTGCGTTAGCGCGGCGCAGCATAGGCGAAAGCCCTGGAATACGCAAACGCCGTGTCGCAAGTCGTCTTAGTTATCACGGCCTATCAGTGTGCCAGCGCCGTGCTCAGTAAAGAGCTCCAGCAGCAACGCATGCGGGACCCGGCCATCAATGATAACCGACGCGCCAACGCCGCCTGCTACAGCTTCCAGGCAGGTTTCCACCTTGGGGATCATGCCACCGGCAATGGTCCCGTCCTTGATCAGCTCTTCCACATCTTGGGCCGTTAGGCGGGTCAGGATATTGCCGTCACCGTCCATCACACCGGCTACATCGGTCAGCAGCAACAGGCGCCGTGCATCAAGGGCCGCTGCAATGGCACCGGCAAAGGTGTCGGCATTGATATTAAACGTCTCGCCGTTTTCACCATGGCCAATGGGCGCAATCACGGGGATCACGTCGGAGGCCGCCAATACATCGAGCACATGGGTGTTGACCGAAACAGGTTCGCCGACAAAGCCAAGGTCGAGCACTTTCTCGATATTCGAATCCGGGTCCTTGACGGTCCGCTTGAGTTTGCGCGCAAGAACGAGATTGCTGTCGCGGCCAGACAGACCAACGGCGGTACCGCCCACCTGGTTGATGGCAGAGGCAACTTCTTTGTTGATGCGCCCGGCCAGCACCATCTCAACGATTTCCATGGTCGAGGCGTCTGTAACACGGAGGCCGTCGATGAACTCGCTTTCGATCCGCAGCCGCTCCATCATGGCGGCAATCTGTGGGCCACCGCCATGGACAACAACCGGGTTGATGCCCACCTGCTTCATCAGCACCACATCGCGGGCAAATTTGCGCGACAGTTCCGCGTCGCCCATAGCATGGCCGCCATATTTGATGACAATGGTCATGCCAGAATATTTGCGCATGTAAGGCAGTGCTTCAGAAAGCAGGGATGCCGTGTGCAGAATGTCGCCTTCCGGGGTGGTCATGGTTCTGTCCGCCAAATTCGCGTGAGTTTCCGGATATATACGCCAATCCGGCGGGGCTGGGAAGCCTCAGGACGCAAGTGCCGCAATGGCGGCGCGCAGCTCATCAATCCCTGTACCCTTGTTTGCACTGGTTACGATCAGTGACGGATGGGCTGCCACGCGTTTGGCAAGCGCGGCTTCGGTTTGAGAAACTATCTTCTCCAGTGCGCTGGCCTTGACCTTGTCGGCTTTGGTCAGCACCACCTGGTAGGACACGGCTGCGGTGTCGAGCATATCCATGATCTCGCGGTCATTGTCCTTGATGCCATGGCGGGCATCGATCAGCACAAAGGCACGCCGCAAATTGGCCCGCCCGCGGAGATAGTCTTTCAACAGCTCAGTCCATTGCGCCACTTCGGTCTTGGAAACCTTGGCATAGCCATAGCCGGGCATATCGACCAGATAGATGTCGCCAATCTGCGAATGGGTGATCTCAAAGAAGTTGAGCTGTTGGGTGCGCCCGGGCGTGTTGGACGTACGCGCCAGGTTCTTGCGGCCGGTCAGCGCGTTCATCAGGCTGGATTTGCCGACATTCGACCGCCCGGCGAAAGCAACCTCGTTCCTGTCTGCCTCTGGCAGTTGATTCAGGCCGGCAACACCGAGTAGAAAGCGGCATTCGGTGGCAAAGAAGCGCCGCCCCTTGTCCAGGTCTTTTGCTGCATCATCGTCCACAATTTGCCCGATCAGTCGTTATCGAAGGCACCGTGGCGCTTCATGATGACCCATTGCTGGGCAATGGTCAGCATGTTGTTCCAGGTCCAGTAGATCACCAGGCCAACCGGGAAGGCTGCCAACAAGAAGGTGAACATGATCGGCAACAGCATGAATACCTTGGCCTGCACCGGGTCCTGCGGGGCCGGGTTCAGCTTCTGCTGGGCATACATGGTAATACCCATCAATAGCGGCCAAACGCCGATAGCCAGGAAGCCAGGTGGGTCAAAAGGAATGAGGCCAAACAGATTGGTGATCAGCAGCGGGTCGGGCGCAGAGAGGTCCTGCACCCAGCCAAAGAAAGGCGCCTGGCGCATTTCGATAGAGACAAAGAGCACTTTGTAGAGCGCAAAGAAGACGGGGATTTGGATGAGCATCGGCAAACAACCGGAAACCGGGTTTACTTTCTCTTCCTGATACATCTTCATCATTTCCTGCTGCTGCTTCTGCTTGTCATCCGCATAGCGTTCCCGTAGCGCCACCATCTTGGGCTGCAGCTTGCGCATGGCACTCATGGAAACGTAAGACTTGTTGGCCAGTTGGAAGAACAGCAGCTTGATCAACACTGTCAGCAGGAGGATGGCGACGCCGAAATTGCCGACATAATCCTGCAGGAAGCTGAGTGCATAGAAAATCGGCTTGGTCAGGTAATAGAGCCAACCCCAGTCGATTGCCCGGTCAAACAGGCGGATATCCATGCTCTCGCCGTAGGCATCGATCATTGAATTGATCTTGGCGCCCGCAAAAAGGTGCGATGCATTGGTCAGCGTCTGGCCTGGCGCAATGGTGCCGCCTGTGCTGCGCATACTTGCCTGATAATTGTCTATACCATTGCGCTTGCGGTGCACCATATAGGTCTCGGTTGCGGCCTCATTGTCCGGTACCATGGCAACCAGCCAGTACTTGTCGGTAATGCCTGCCCAACCACCGGTAGACTGGAAGTTCACGTCACCATCGTCGCGCAAATCTTCATAGTCGATTTCTTCAAGGCCATCAGCAAAGACGCCGATAGGACCTTCATGAAGGATGAAGAAGCCAGAGATTTCCGGCGTGCCTGTCCGTTTGATCAGGCCATAGGGCTGCACGTTTACATCGCGGTCGGCATTGTTGGTAACCGACTGGTCAACCTGCAGCATGTAGTTCTCGTCAATGCTGAACGTGCGGGCGAAGGCCAAGCCCTGGCCATTGTCCCAGGTCAGGGTGACCGGCGTTTGCGGTGTCAGCGAGGTGCGATCTGCCTTCCAAACGGAATTCGCTGTCGGCAGGGCCGAGCTTGGCTCCGTGGTGCTGACCCAGCCATATTCAACATAATAGGGGTCGTCCGAATGCTGTGGTGCGAGTAGCACAACATCCTGCGCGTCAGCCTCCAGGCTGTCTTTATAAGCCGTCAGGATCAAATCATCGAACCGCGCGCCCTTGAGGCGAATAGAGCCTTTGAGCTTCGGCGTTGAAATGGTGACACGATCATCATCTGCGAGCACTTCTGCTCGGGGGCGAACCGCCTGGACGGCACCCATAGCTTCCATGCCCGGCAGGCTGGCCGCGGGCGGCAGGTCGCCGCTTGCCGGCGGCACGGCGTTATCGCCATTCATCGCCTGGCTCTGGGCCGCCTCATCAACGGGCGGCTGGAACTGGGCCATATACATGTCAAAGCCAAACAGGATGGCCATGGTCAGGATAATCGCCAGGACGATATTGCGTTGTTCGCTCATTCTTATTCTGCCTTATTGCGTGCGAGCCAGTATGCGGAAATGTTCAGGTTCAGTGTTCGTGATTACAACCAGCCGGGAAACCGGCATGATCATGTTGCTGCGGCGGGACCGGGTCATAGCCATGACCACCCCAGGGGTGGCAACTGCCAATGCGCTTGGCGGCTAACCAAAGCCCTTTGATTGGCCCGTGCACACTCAGCGCTTCAAGCGCATAGGCCGAACAGGTCGGCTGATAGCGGCAACGCGGCCCCAACAGGGGCGAGATGGCATAGCGATAGAAATGGATGGGAGCGCTTAACAGCGTAACCAGCACTTTCTTCATGACTTGTCCATCTCCGCGTCCAACTGCGCAAGGGCGCGTTTAAGGTCGCTTTTGAGTTTCGGCCAGGGCCGTGTGAGCGTTGTATGCCTGCCAACCAGCACATAATCAAGCGAAGGCTTGGCAACGGGCCGCAGAACCTCATGAACCAGCCCCCTTAGCCGCCTTTTGGCACGATTTCTGGCCACCGCGTTACCCACCTTTTTACTGGCGGTGTAGCCGATTCGGGCATGGGGACAGGTTTGTGCCGCGTTTGCCGGTTTCGGGGCGACCTGCAAAACAAAACCGCGCATGGCCTTTTTGTGGCCATGGCGGGTAAGGCGCTGGAAGTCAGCGCGGGATTTCAGCGTATCCAGTTGTGGCTGCTGTGCAGGGTCAGCGGCAGGCATATTCAATGCCTTCAAGCTGTGTCGGCCAGCTTAGGCAGACAGCTTCTTGCGGCCCTTTGCGCGGCGGGCAGCCAACACGCGACGACCACCTACAGTGGCCATGCGGGAACGAAAACCATGGCGACGCTTGCGTACCAGGTTACTGGGTTGAAAAGTCCGTTTCACACCGTCTCTCCTTGTTTCTGCCGCAGCGACCGGGGCACAAAAGTGCTGGGTCAGCCCGACAGTCAAATTTCAGGCCCGCTGTATACTGGCACTGTGCCCGCAAGTCAAACCGACTCTTGGGGCTATTTCTCTGAATCTTTACGGATATGTCGGCTGGTTGCCCCCATATTATGGCTTGTCCTGCAACAGGATGTCGGCAGCCTGCGTGAACTCTGATAGGCTGCTTCGTCAACACTGACAGAATGAGATGTATATGTCTGACTCTACCCCTGTGGAAACGACCAGCAAGAAACCTGGATGGATGCGCTATCTGCCTGTCCTGCTGATCGCTGCGGTCTTTGCGCTTGTCTTTTCTCTTGGTGGGCAAGAATACCTGACGATTGATGCGTTGCGCGAGAACAGTGCGTTGCTGGAGGGCCTGGCGGATGATCTCGGTTTCTTTGCCGTGATTGCCTATGCACTGCTCTATGCGTTGATGATTGTCTTTGTGCCGCCGTCCGGCACGATCATGACTCTGACTGGTGGGTTTCTGCTCGGCGCTTTTCTGGGCACGACTGCCAATGTGGTTGGGGCCACGTTGGGTGCATCAGCGCTTTTCCTGGCGACACGAACAGCCTTTGGCGATGTGCTGGAAAAGCGTGCCGGGCCCGCCATTGTCAAGATGGAGAAGGGATTCCAGGAGAACGCGTTCAGCTACATGCTGTTCCTGCGGCTGGTCCCGGCATTTCCGTTCTTTGTCGTTAATATTGCACCGGCCTTTCTGGGTGTGCCGCTGCGCACCTTCGTGACAACCACAGCCTTGGGCATCATTCCCGGCTGCTTTATCTACACATCGCTGGGTGCTGGCTTGGGGTCGCTATTGCAGGAGCAAGACCCAGATTTAGGTCTTATTTTCCAGCCGCAATATCTTTTGCCTATTCTCGGCCTGGCGCTGCTTTCACTGGTGCCGATCGCCATTAACAAGTGGAAAGCCCGCAAGGCGGAGTGAGCGATGCTGCGGAACCTTTCATCCAAACTTCTGATCCTGACCGTTGGTTTTGTCATGCTGGCGGAGGTCATGATTTTCGTGCCGTCGATTGCCATCTATCGCGCTAACTGGCTCGAGGACCATTTAGCGTCGGGCCAGATTGCAGGCCTGGCCCTTGAGGCAAGCCCGCAGTCCATGGTTAGCGTCGAACTCGAGGAAGAACTGCTGGCCAATGCCAGGGTGTCCGGGGTCATGCTGAATCGCGGTGAGTCGCGCATCTTGATGTTGGGCAAGGAAGCGCCAGAACCCACTGCCGCCTCTTATGACTTGCGAAGTGGTACGTTTGGCGGCCTGATGGCAGATGCCCTGACGCTGATATTCCGCGGCCCTGAGGGCACAATCGAAGTTACAGGCGCCGCCGTTCTGGAAGCTGGTGAATATGTCTCAATTCTCGTGGATGAAGCCTTTCTCTATAATGATCTGACAGATTACGCCCGCACGCTGCTGCTAATGTCCATTGCCATTACTATTGCAACAGCTATCTCCCTCTATTTCGCGATGGCCTATCTTTTTATTCGGCCGATGGAAAACCTGACGCAGAAAATGGTCGAGTTTAGCCAGAAGCCCGAAGACATAAGCCGTATCATCAAGCCGTCGGACCGGAATGATGAAATTGGCACTGCTGAACATGAACTCAAGGTCATGCAGGAAGAGATAAGCCAGGCGCTCGTGCAAAAGACCCGACTGGCCAATTTGGGTCAGGCTATGGCGCGCATCAACCACGACCTGCGCAACATCCTCACGACAGTTCATCTTGTGTCTGGCCGATTGAGCCAGAGCGACGACCCAAGGGTACAGAACCTCTCGGGCACCCTGATGTCGGGGATCGAGCGGGCAATCGATATGTGCACACAAACCCTGTCCTACGGGAAACCTCAAAATATTATTCCGCGGCCCATTTTGTTCGAATTGGGGCCGATTGCTGATGAAGTTGGCAACTCTTTGTCATTGAATGAAGGTAGCGATATCCGCTTCATCAACCGAGTGCCGCATGACTTCCAGCTTTATGCCGACCCGGACCAGATTTTTCGCGCCCTGACGAACTTGGCCCGCAATGCCTATGAGGCTATGGAGGATGAGGGTGAGGGTACCATTACCATTTCGTTGGCCATGGAAAATGACTTCGATGTGGTTGTTGTGGAAGACACGGGCCCCGGGCTGCCAGAAAAGGCCCGGGAATTCCTGTTTGAACCCTTTCAGGGCAGTACCCGCCAGGGGGGCACGGGGTTGGGACTGGCTAATGTGAAAGAAGTCATCGCGGCCCATGGCGGTGAAGTGCGCCTGGAGAAGTCAGAATCCACCGGCACTATTTTTTGCCTGGCCTTGCCACATGACAAGGGCAAGTGATGAACGGGGCTAGCCTGCGCTAGCGGCCTTCTGCCGTTCCTTCACGGCGCGGGTCCGCACCGCCTTCAAGGGCCCGGCCGCCGCTTTCACCATAGTGGATAATGATCCCGTGCAGCCCGCTGGCCAAGCCGCCTTCGCGCACTGCATAGCCCATCGCTTCCAGGCCTTCTTTTTCGCTCATCAGTTCGGTGTCACGTTCAATGATAGCCGCCTTGCCATAAGGGAACAGGTTGGGCCGGGCTATGGCCTCTGCCATCGGCATGTTCCAGTCCAGTACACCCAGCAGGGTTTTTGCCACAAAACTGATAATCAGCGGCCCACCCGGTGAACCCAACGTCATCACGGGGCGTCCCTGATCGTCCAAAACAATGGTTGGTGACATCGAGCTGAGTGGTCGTTTCCCCGGCTCAACCCTGTTGGCAACGGGCCCACTTTCTGACCGGGGCACGAAGGTGAAATCAGTCAGTTGGTTGTTCAGGAGGAATCCCCGCACCATCAGGCGGTTGCCATAGGCAGATTCGATACTTGTTGTCATCGACAGCGTCTGGCCACTGTTGTCAACAATCGAGAAATGACTGGTTGCCGGGATTTCCCCGGGCTGCTTGGTCAACCAGGCGGTTTTGGCGCCTGGTGGCGTGCCTGCCGGCGCATCGTCCATCACCTTGCCCTGTTCGATCAGGGTGCGACGTTCAGCGAGATAGGCTGGGTCAACAAGCCCCTGGATGGGAACATGCACAAAGTCGCTGTCGCCCAGGTGGGTCGCCCGGTCTGCATAGGCAAGACGGGCTGCCTCCAGGAAAAGCTGGGCTGCTTCTGGCGACGCGGGGTCCAGTGACGCTAAGTCGAAACCTTCCAGAAGTGACAGGATCTGCAGTACAGCAATGCCGCCGGATGAAGGCGGCGGCATGCCGCATAGTTTCCATGTTCGATAAGGCGCGCAGACGGCTTCTCGTTTCTTGGGCTGATAATTCTTCATATCGTCCAGGCTCAAAACACCCGGATTAATTTCGGCATTCTGGACAGCGGCGACAATATCCTCAGCGATTTCACCTTCGTAAAAGACATCAACGCCCTTTTCGGCAATCAGTTTGAGGGTATCTGCGTAGGGCTGGTTCTTGATTATATGCCCCACCGGTAAAGGGGTGCCTTGTTCGTCATAGAAATAGGCCAGGAACCCATCTGGCCGCAGGCGCTCTTTATAAAGGTCGGTCATAAAGTGAAAACGGGGCGATACGGCAAAGCCTTCTTCTGCCAGGCGAATGGCGGGGGTGAACAGATCTGCCCAAGGAAGTTTGCCATTTTCCTCGTGTGCCAGGGCCAACATGCGCAACACGCCCGGGGCGCCTGCAGACCGACCGCCGGGAATGACGTCACGTTTCTTTTCAGCTGTGCCGTCTTCTTTCAGGAACAGCGCATCGGTTGCCCCCATTGGGGCCGTTTCACGACCATCATAGGCGACGAGTTTTTCTGTCTGGCTGTTGTGAAGCAGCATGAACGCCCCGCCACCGATACCGGATGATTGTGGCTCAACCAGTGTCAGCACCGTCTGCACCGCAATGGCAGCATCGACCGCAGAGCCGCCTTTGTGCAGAATCTCCAAGCCTGCCTCTGTGGCCAGTGGGTTGGCGCTTGCTACCATGAACTCGCTGGGCTTGACCGTTTCCTGTGCAGCATTGGCTGAAACGGCGACCAGAGTAGAAACGGCAAGGAGCAGGGGGCGGAAGGCACGCATGATAGGTCTTTTCTTGTCAGGGTGTGAAAGTTAGGCTGGCCAGAATGATACAAAAGGGCCCGAAAAATCTCATCACCGATGTTGGCGGCATTCGCGTCGGTAATGCTCAGGACACCGCAATATGTAGTGGAACCAGCGTTGTGTTGCCATACAAACCAGCGGTTATGGCTGTCGACGTCCGTGGTGGTGGCCCCGGCACACGTGACACAGAAGCCTTGCACCCCTCCACGCTGGTAGAGGCCTATCACGGACTGGTTCTATCGGGCGGGTCGGTTTTTGGGCTCGCCGCTGCTGATGGGGTGACAGCGTGGCTGTCGGAAAACGGTATTGGGTTGGACATGGGACCGCGGTCACTACCCGTGGTGCCCGCCGCCATTTTGTTTGACCTGACAAATGGCGGAGACAAGAACTGGGGCGCTGAAAGCCCCTATGTCAATCTGGGGCGTCAGGCCTGTGAAAATGCCGGAATCGAATTCGCTCTGGGGAACGTCGGTGCCGGCACGGGTGCTACAGCAGGGCCCATCAAAGGTGGACTTGGCTCTGCGTCGCTAATTGATGATGGGGGCATCGCAGCGGGTGCCCTTGTTGCTGCCAACCCTATGGGCGAAGTGCTGATCCCGGGTAGTGACGTGTTCTGGGCTTGGGCTGCGGAAAATGACGGTGAGTTTGGTGGCCGGGTGCCGAAGGCGAACCCTGAGGGGCCGCTACCTCTTTCCTTGCCAGAGGTTCCGCCTACTACCACCAACACCACCATCGGTATAGTTGCGGTCAATGCGGCACTGACGAAAGCACAGGCCCAACGCATTGCCATCATGGCGCAGGATGGCATTTCACGCGCTATCCGCCCCGCGCACACGCCTTTTGACGGCGACACGATCTTCGTTTTAGCAACTGGTGAGGTCCCGCTGGCTGATCCTCATCCATTGTCGCTGGCCCGGCTGGGCACCATGGCGGCAGACTGCGTTGCGCGGTCCATAGCCCGTGGGGTGTATGAGGCAGCCTCGATCGAGAGTCATCCCTCATACCAATCAAAATATGGGAAGTAAGGCCTAGCGCGGGAAAAAGCGCAGCGTGGGGGCTGCATCAGGTGCGAGCATGGTGCGATAGGCTGTCGCGTCAATGCCGATATCGGCCAACAGGGCGGCGACCGAATCCACTTCCTCTTTGTCGACACCCGTGACTTCTATTTCCAGCGCCACGTCAGGGTACTGTACTTGCACTTGCCGCATCAGCGCTCTCAGGCGGTCTTTATAGGCAATGTCTGGGTCACTGAAGTTCACGCTCATCAACGGCTTGCGGCCTTTGAAGCGATCACCGCTTGCAGGCAATGAGGCGCTGACATCGGGTTTTGGAGCCGACGTTGACGGGGCTGTCATTTCACCGGGTTCAAGGATTGCACCTGCCTGCCGCACACCAATACGGCTGGTCTGGGCATCTGCAAACGCTACCCAGCGGTCCTGTTCCGTCTGGACCTTCTGGTGCAACGTGCCCAGACGTACCAGTACCTTGTTGGCCTCCCGACCTGCATTGGTCAGGCGTTCCGCCTCTTCACCCGCAATATCGTCGACCTGTCCAAGCGCTGTCAGCTGCGCTACGGCGGTGGCGATGGCTGCACTGTCTGCGGCAATGTCATCGGCCAGAATGGCGAGATTCACCCGTTCATCATTAAGGCGCGTCAGTTCAATTTGGGCTGTTGCCCAGCGGTCGAACCCGGTACCGGCTTGGTTGGCTTCGGCCTGTTGGAGGCGCTGGGCCTGGTCAGCAAGTTGTTGTTGGGTGGTGTTAAACCGCGTCTGATAGTCAGGTTCTTTGGCGGCAACAGACCGAACAATGCCAATGGGCCCTTTCAGGGCTTCATTGAAACCTTTCGCATTGAAAAGTGGCACAATTTGAGGCGCCGGGTCATCAGCCGCAGCGGCTGTCTGTGTTGTCTGTGGGCGCTCCGGCGGTTGGCTGCCACTAATGGTGGGCCAGACTGCATCGTTCAGGAATGAGCAACTGCCGACACCCCAGGCCATGGCAGTAATGACCGTATACCGCAATGCTTGCCGCCCTGGCCGTGATGTTGGAACAGAACGCGCTTTTGCTGGCAATTGTAGGTGCATGGGAATGGTGTGTCCGGCAACAGATCGCCCGACCGGGAGTGGTCTAGGGCTTCAGCGGGATATTAGGCGCAAGGCCTGCCGCCGACAAGCCTCGCCACAGCGGGTCCATCTTTTTATCCCGCAGGGCAGAAACCGGGTGTTTGCCCTCTTGCAAAGCCCAACGCGATTGTTTAGGTTGCGCCGCCTACGCAGGATTTACCTGTATGCGCCCGTAGCTCAGCTGGATAGAGCACTAGACTACGAATCTAGGGGTCGGGAGTTCGAATCTTCCCGGGCGCGCCATTATTTCAATGGATTAGCGGAAGTCACCGCGAAAGTTAGTCACTCAATCCCAGAAAAGTTAGTCACTTTTCGTTCTTGCCCCGTTCTCAGAGTCGCGGGTGGCGCGGTTCACTTTGGCGATTGCAAGCTGCGATCTGCGCCTCTGTTCGCTGTATTGCCGGACCATTTCGGCTGTGCGGTGTCCCGTAATTGAGGCGATTGTAGGATGGTCGCAGCCTAACTCCCTCAGTCGGGTTGCCGCTGTGTGTCTCAGGCCATGACTGGTCGCGTCCAGATTTGCCTCTCTAAAGGCTGCTGTCATCATGTGTCCAAAATAGGTGGGCGTCATTGCCCGCCCGGTCTTAGTTGTTAGCACCATCATGTGATCGTGCTTGGCAAGCCAGGGATCAAGGATAGCCCGCAGGTCCGCACTGGCAGGTATCCACAGGCGCGCGCCTGTTTTCTCCTGCATTACCTGTATTTCACCGTCCCGATAGTGCTGGCGCTGCATTGTGACAACATCTCCCCGGCGCTGTCCTGTGTTCAGCATAAGCTCAAATGCTACACGTTCACGGGTATCTGTAGCCCATACTTTTCGGAAAGCCTCAACCTCATATTCCTCAAGGGGTTTTCGGTGTCCTACTTTGAGCTTTTTAATGCGCAGAAGAGGGTTCTCTGCCCTATAGCCTCGGTCTACACCGAAGGCCATTAACAGACTCAGAATGCGCAGTAGGTGGTTCGCCTTTGCCGGGGTGTCTGCGTACTTGTCTCTTAGCTTTAGAGCAAAACTACGTGGCATAGTGACTACATCTAGGTCGCCCCATTTCTCGGATAGAAAGTCCAGGTGGAAGGCGTACTGCTGCCGGGTGCTGGCCCTGAGCTGCTTAAACTCTGGTGCGGACTTGTATTCCAGCACCAGCTTGGCAAGTGTTCCAGGCGCAGCCACAGCGATCCTGCCCTTGTCTTCAAAGCTGGCATGGATGCGGTCATAGTTGCGCTGGAAGTCGGCACTACCTGGCACCCCATGCACACGCTGCCGGATACCGCTACGCCTGTAGTAGAGGTACTCTCGCCCTTTAGAGCGATACATCAGCAAGTATGGATATTTTATGTCAGCCAAGTCGGGCTTCCCATTCGTTTGCGGCACCATCATCAAATAAACGGATGATTGCCGCGTCAAGATCGTCCTTCAGCCACACAATACGCTTAGCTGTGATACGCTCCCCTTTCGGAAACGTCCCTGCTTTGACCAAACCGCGGAACGTGGTGACAGATAGGTCGCAGTATGCTGCGGCCACATCAGCACCCATCAGGCGCGGCCATTGGTCAGGTATGCGGTTGCGGACTACCATTGAACATAGCTCAGTTGGGCCTTTGCTGTTGTGACATCATTTTCTGGTGCTGGACGCTGGCTGATTGCACCAGGTCTTCAAGGATGGCACTCGCATGTTCGCCGCCCACACTAGCCAAGAGGCCGCTGACACCAACCACCAGCATCTCTGTGGTTATGTCGATGTGCTTGAAGCCCTCGGCCTGAAGCTTGTCTGCAAACTCGCAGATGTCTGCGCGCAGGATAAACCTTTGCTTGGCTCGTATGTCTTCGTCTGTAGTTAAATCGTCCATTTGCAGTTTCCTTTCTCATGAATTGCGCGTCGTTTCGAGGCACGTTGGATCGGTGCTTTTCCGCTCTGCTGTCTTTTTTTGTCCTACACTAGGAAAAGAGATCAGACAGACAGCCAATACATGGGGCTTAAGCAGCCCCTGTATGGCTGATCTTCGGACAGCTGTAACCCATGCTCAGCATGGGGTTTCGGGGCGGTTGTCTTGTTTTGTCATGTTGTTTGTCTTATCAGACAGACAGTGGTTTTTTGCAGGCCTTGCTGTCTTGGCCAGCTGTCTTGTTTATTCAGTGTGTCCTGACATGTCCGTCGTCATATAAATTGGAACAGTTGAGCGATTTGCTTAACAGAGGCTCTGGTTCATTCTCTGGTTGATTATGCAGCTCGCCTTTGATGTTGCAAGCGGCGGCTCTGTATCGTCTATTTCTTTATCCTTCTCCTTTCCCTGATGATGTCTTTGTCCCTGCCGAAGTAGACATCGGCAGGCGTTACGTTGTTCAGGCTCTTGTGGTAGCGCTGGTG
>JAURPT010000090.1 GCA_030836535.1 Alphaproteobacteria bacterium | reverse complement strand
CCCTTCCGTTCCGTCCATATTCACCGGCAGGCCCAGTATCAGCGCGCCGACGTCGCGTTCATCCACAATGCGAAACAGGGCCTCTGCATCAGGGGTGAATTTCTTGCGTCGTATGGTGTCCAGCGGCGTGGAAAGCTGCAAAGCGCCATCGCTGATTGCCAGACCTATAGTCTTGGCGCCCAGATCCAGCCCCAACAGGCGTTTGCCTCTGGGAAGCGTATCTTTGAGGTCACTGATAGGGGTCTCGGGCACGTCTTTTTCCTGCTTTGTAATTGCGTCGCTTTAAGCGGTCGCTATGACTTACATTTTCTCAAGAACAATGCTAGTTTTCGCGCCGCTCAAAACCAACAATTTCGGTGTGACATGTCGGTCGATAAAGAAACCGTGGCGCGGATTGCGCATCTGGCCCGTATCAAGATGCCAGAAGAAGCATTAGAGCCTGTAACAGGCAGCCTGAACAATATCCTCGAGTGGGTGGAACAGCTCTCTGAAGTGAACACAGATGATGTTGAACCCATGACCTCTGTGGTCCATGCGCGCCTGTCGCAGCGGCAGGACGGAGTCAATGATGGCGACATGCGCGATTCAGTGCTCAAAAATGCCCCCAATGCAGAACACGGCTTTTTCGCTGTGCCGAAGGTGATCGAATAATGAGTGATCTGACTTCCCTGTCGATGGCCGATGCCCTTGCTGGGCTCGATGCCGGCGACTTCTCCTCAAAAGAGCTGACACAGTCTTATCTGGATGCTGTGGAGGCAGGCCAGGCGATCAACGCCTATACGACCGTCACTGCAGATCAGGCCCTGGATATGGCCGCTGCCGCCGACGACGCGCGTGCAGCTGGCACGCCAGGGCCATTGGCTGGCATTCCCCTGGCGGTTAAAGACCTGTTCTGCACCAAAGGTGTGCTGACCACGGCCTCCAGCCATATCCTGGATGGCTTTCATCCGGAATATGAATCCACGGTCACCAGTAATCTATGGCGCGATGGCGCCGTCATGTTGGGCAAGGTGAGCCTTGACGAATTTGCCATGGGGTCGTCCAACGAGACATCCTATTTCGGATCAGTTGAAAACCCCTGGCGTGCGGATGATGGTCAGTCCCGCGTGCCGGGTGGGTCTTCGGGTGGCTCTGCTGCCGCTGTTGCCGCGCATCTCGCGGTGGCCGCAACGGGTACGGATACGGGTGGGTCGATCCGCCAGCCATCGAGCTATTGTGGCCTGACCGGCATGAAGCCAACCTATGGTCGTTGTTCGCGCTGGGGCGTTATTGCTTTTGCCTCTTCTTTGGATCAGGCAGGGCCAATTGCCCGTTCTGTGAAAGATACCGCGCTGATGTTGGGTTCCATGGCTGGTTATGATGCCAAGGATTCCACCAGCATCGATACGCCGGTGCCAGATTATGCCGCCGCCCTGACCGGCGATATTCGCGGCCTGAAGGTTGGTATTCCGAAAGAGTATCGGCTGGATGATACGCCAGCTGAAATTCTGGCGCTGTGGGACCAGGGCATCGACTGGCTGAAACAGTCAGGGGCTGAGATTGTCGATATTTCGCTGCCGCACACCAAATATGCATTGGCGACCTACTATATCGTTGCGCCTGCTGAGGCGAGCTCGAACCTTGCTCGCTATGACGGGGTGAAATATGGCCTGCGCGTGCCGGGTGACAGCCTTATCGACATGTATGAGAACACACGGGCAGAAGGGTTCGGCGAGGAAGTCACCCGCCGTATTTTGATCGGCACTTATGTGCTGTCTGCTGGCTATTACGATGCCTATTACCTGAAGGCTCAGAAAGTCCGCAGCCTGATTGCGCGAGACTTTGAACAAGCCTACCAGTCTTGCGATGTGATCCTGACGCCGACGGCACCGTCTGCCGCCTTTGCGCCGGGTGAAAACGCCGATGACCCGATTTCCATGTATCTGAATGACGTCTTCACCGTGCCGGCTTCGCTGGCAGGCCTTCCTGGTATTTCGGTGCCCGCAGGGCTTTCAGGCGAAGGGTTGCCGCTTGGCCTGCAATTGCTGGGCCGCCCGTTCGATGAAGAAACGGTTCTGCGTGCAGCGGGTGTGCTGGAAGAGGCCGCAGGTTTCACCGCCCAGCCGAGCAAATGGTGGTAGGGAGATAGCGCATGAGTAACTTGATTGCAGGTGCCACAGGCGATTGGGAAATTGTCATCGGGCTGGAAGTGCACGCCCAGGTCACCTCTGAGGCCAAGCTGTTTTCCGGTGCCGCCACAGAATTTGGGGCAGAACCCAACACGCAGGTTTCTCTGGTGGATGCAGCCATGCCCGGCATGCTGCCCGTCATTAACAAGGAATGCGTCAAGCAGGCGATCCGCACCGGCCTCGCACTGGGTGCAGAGATCAACTGCTATTCCGTGTTCGACCGGAAGAACTATTTCTATGCCGATCTGCCGCAAGGATACCAGATATCCCAGTTCAAGCAGCCGATTGTGGGCGAGGGTACCATTACGCTCGACTTCAAAGACGGCAGCACGAAGGAAGTCGGTATCGAACGCCTGCATCTGGAGCAGGATGCCGGCAAGAGCATGCATGACCAACATCCGTCCATGACCTATGTGGATCTCAACCGGTCCGGTGTGGCGCTGATGGAGATCGTCTCCAAGCCGGATATGCGTTCTGCCGAAGAAGCAGGCGCCTATTTGCGCAAGCTGCGGACGATCCTGCGCTATATCGGCTCCTGCGACGGCAACATGGAGCAGGGTTCCATGCGCGCTGATGTGAATGTCTCTGTCCGGCGCCCTGGAGACGAATTTGGCACGCGCTGTGAGATGAAGAACATCAACTCCATCCGCTTTGCCCAGCAGGCCATTGAATATGAGGCACGCCGTCAGATCGATATCATCGAAGAAGGCGGCACGATTGACCAGGAAACGCGATTGTTCGACAGCGCCCAGGGCGTGACCCGCACCATGCGGTCGAAGGAAGAAGCGCATGACTATCGCTATTTCCCGGACCCCGATCTGCTGCCGCTGGAGTTTGAGCAGACATGGGTCGATGAACTGGCGGGTGAATTGCCGGAACTGCCGGACGCCAAGAAAAACCGCCTCATGGATGAACTGGGCCTGCCGTCTTACGATGCCGGCATTCTGGTATCGGAACCGGAGATTTCAGTCTTCTTTGAAGAAGTGGCTGCGGGTCGCGATGCCAAGATGGCCGCCAACTGGGTGATCACAAACCTGTTCTCGGCGTTGAACGCGCAAGGCAAGGGTATCACGGAAAGCCCGGTGTCTGCCGCCCAGCTGGGCCAGCTTCTGGACCTGATCAGTGACGACACGATCTCGGGTCGTATCGCCAAGGATGTGTTCGAAGTGATGATCGAAACCGGTGATGACCCTGAAAAGATCGTCGAAGAAAAGGGCCTCAAGCAGATTACCGACACGGGCGCTATTGAAGCCATGGTCGACCAGATCATTGCTGATAACCCGGATCAAGTCGCGCAATATGCCGGCGGTGAGAACCCCAAGGTCATCGGTTGGTTCGTGGGCCAGGTGATGAAGGCCTCACAGGGTAAGGCCAACCCTGGCCGGGTAAACCAGCTGCTGAAACAAAAGCTGGGTTAGGTTGCAATTTGGGTCTGTGGGCCTACCTTTGGCCCATGGATCTGAAGGCACATCAGAACAGTATTGCAGGGCGTGTTCGGGGCGCCGACAGCTGGTTGGCGGTCGCAGCCCTTGCTGTTGCCATTCTCCATCTTGTATCGCTGTTTCTGCCCGCCATGCAGATTGAGCACCTGTTGTTCTTCAAGGACACCATGTCGATCTGGTCGACCATAGCTGTTCTGTTCAAGCGCGGAGAGTGGCTCATTGGCCCGTTACTGGCGCTGTTCACGATCGTTTTCCCGCTGCTAAAACTGGGCGCGATTGTACACCTGTTCTACAGCCCGGTATTGGGGCAGGGGGTCTTACACCACAGGCTTTCTCGGCTGGAGGCGCTGGGTCGCTGGTCGATGCTGGATGTCATGGTTGCGGCACTTTTGATCGTGTCGATCACGGCTACCAAGCTGGCTGATGCCAGGTTCATGCCCGGTATGTATCTGTTCAGTGTTGCGGTCGTGGCAACGTTGTTGCTGTCGCGGCGGCTCGGGGTCTTGGTCAAGAAATTTGACGGTGGTTAGCAGCCGTGAGGTCTTGCGCCACTGGGTAAAGCTGGCCATGCTGTGGCCACAGTGAAGAGGCAGGGAAGGCAACACGATGATCGACGTGCACTATTGGCCAACACCGAATGGTTGGAAGGTCACCATTTTGCTCGAAGAGCTAGGGATGGATTACAACATTATCCCCGTCGATATCGGCATGGGAGCCCAGTTTGAGCCGGACTTTCTGAAGATCAGCCCAAACAACCGCATGCCCGCGATTGTTGACCATGACCCGGCGGATGGCGGTGAGCCGATTTCGATTTTTGAAAGCGGGGCGATCATGGAATATCTGGCCGACAAGGGTGGCCAGTTTTTGCCGAAGGACCCGCGTGGGCGCGCCAATGTGATGCAATGGGTGCACTGGCAAATGGCCAATCTCGGCCCGATGATGGGCAATGCCAATCACTTCAAGAATTACGGCCCTACGATCACAGATATTGAGAAGCTGGAATATGGCATCAACCGTTTCGTTGGTGAGGTCAACCGGCTTTCTGGCGTCATGGACAAGCATCTGGCAGGCAATGAGTATTTTGCAGGTGACTATTCCATTGCAGATATGATCATTGTGCCCTGGGCCATGCTGCTGCGCAGAACGCAGGAGAATACAGAAGAAAATTTCCCGCATCTGACGCGCTGGGTGAAGCAAGTGCTCGACCGACCGGCCGTCAAGAAGGGTTACAAGGTCCATAATGAATGGCGTGAGCGCAAACGCACGCCCGAGGAAGAAGAGAAGTCGCGGAAAATTCTCTTTGGCCAAACGGCAAATACAGTGAACAAGGCTGCGCAAGGCGCCGGCGAATAACACCAACGAATAACAGGCGAGTAAGGAGTGCCACGAGATGATGAAGAGTGTTCTTTCAGGTTTGGCCATGGTGGCCGTCACGGCGGGTGTCAGTTTCGCCGGCCATCACGAAGAAGCGTCGGCAGATGCCGCAATGGTCATTGGTGAAGCCACGACCAATGCCCCCACATTGGAGCAGGTATTGGCGGGCGACCATCGCAGCGATAAAAACAAGGCACGCGATGCCTATCGTAACCCGGCTGCGACGCTGAATTTCCTGGGCTTGCAGCCAGACATGAAGGTGGCTGAAATCTGGCCTGGTGGGGGCTGGTATATGGAAGTGATCGCCCCCTATGTGGCGGCAAAGGGCCAATATATTGCCGTCGGTTTCGACCAGGATTCTGAGTCCGCCTATGTGAAGCGCGCCACCGAAGGGTTGAAAAACCGGGTTACGGAGAACCCGGCGCTATATGGCATGGTCACAATCACAGAGCTTGGCGATGGCAAATATGACATCGCGCCCGCCGGCAGCATGGACATGGTCCTGACGTTCCGCAATGTCCACAACTGGATGAATGGCGACGGTATGGAAAGCAAAGTATTTGCAGCCATGTATAAGGCGCTTAAACCAGGTGGTGTCCTGGGTGTCGTAGAGCATCGCGCCAAACCAGGTGCCGAAATCGACCCCAAGGCAGCCAGCGGGTATGTGGACCAGGATTTGGTGATCAAACTGGCCGAGGACGCTGGTTTCCAGCTCGTTGATACGTCTGAGATTAACGCCAATGCCGCGGATACAAAGGACCACCTCAAGGGTGTTTGGACCCTGCCGCCAAGCCTGCGCAATGGTGACGAAGACCGGGCGAAATATGAAGCGATTGGTGAAAGTGATCGCATGACGCTGAAATTCCTCAAGCCGGCCATCGGCGGCATGGCCTTTCTGAACTAGAACAAACGCAAGACCGCAGAGAATACGGAGATCCTCATGGCCGCAGAACGGTTTACCACGCAGAAATTCCTTGGCCGCCTGGCGGCGGCACTGGTGTTGGTGTTCGCCACCTATAACCCGTCTGGCTATTCCTATATTGACTGGATCATGGCCGAAGAGACGCCCAGCCTACCACTGGTGATCTTGGTTGGCTTGGCGCTTCTGATTGCTTTCCTTGTCTTCCTGCGGGCAACCATGCGGTCCATTGGCCCGGTAGGTATTGTGCTCGGGCTGGCCTTTTTCGGCACGCTGATCTGGTTGCTGGTCGACTTTGGCCTGATTGCCATTGCCTCGGGCAATGTCTTTACGGTGATTGTGGAAATGGTGATTGCCGCTATTATGGCCGTGGGCATGTCATGGTCGCATATCCGGCGCCGTCTCAGCGGCCAGCTGGATGTGGATGACGTTGAGGAATAGGCGTTTCCTGACAACGCTTTCTAGCCGCGTTCCCCTTTATCTGACCATTTTCTGACGAGCGCTGTATTAGCGCTTGTCAGCCCCGTGCCACCTTGGTATTCACGGCCCCGGAGAGGTGGCCGAGTGGCTGAAGGCGCTCCCCTGCTAAGGGAGTATGGGTTAATCGCTCATCGAGGGTTCGAATCCCTTCCTCTCCGCCATAAATCCTGTAAAAATCTTTAATTTACATGTACTTGTAATAAGTAGTTCTTTCGTAGTCCCCCAATTGGCCCCCCAACATGCAGCCTGAAGGTAGCCTTTTTTCTGGTAGAATTTGTCCGATAGGTTAGCGCAATAATCCAACTGGGGCCAACTCTGCCGCAGTTCATTACGCCCGAGGTGCTGAATGTGCTGGTTGAAAACTTCGACATCCGCCCGACGGGTGATGCCAAGGAAGATCTGGCGGGAATGCTGAACGCAGCCTGATAAGTTTTGCTGATGAAACACATGCCGCGCTCTGATGGTCATCAGGGCGCGGTTTTTTGTGTTGGTCATGCAGGGTTGGCCGATTGACACCCATAGCTGCAGTTAATAGGTTTCCCCTGTTTCACACGAAGGGAAACAGGGGGATCAGCATGAGCAATCTTGGCCTCGGCGTACAGGCCGACATCACACGCGACAGATATATCTCGACCGACTTTATGCAGCTTGAGGCTGACCATGTCTGGGCAAAGGTCTGGAATATTGGTGCCTGGGCGGCGGAAATTCCTGATCCGGGCGATTATGTTACCCACCAATTGGGGCTGGATTCGATCCTGATGGTCCGCCAGCAGGATGGCGCCGTGAAGGCCTTTCACAATGTCTGTACGCATCGGGGCAATAGGCTTGTCTATGCTGATATCGGTACGTCAGAGCAGTTTAACTGTTCTTACCATGGCTGGCAGTTCGCGCTGGATGGCGAGCTGACCTGGGTGCAGGACGCGGAAGACTTCCCCCGGGGTAACCCTTGTGGTGTGTTGAATCTGCCGGAAATCCAGTGCGAAGTCTGGGCTGGGTTTGTCTGGTACAATATGGATGCTGATTGTGAACCGCTGGCGGATTTCCTGGGTGAAATCAAGGATGTGCTGGACCGATACGACATGGATAACATGGTGCGCATCAATTACATGGTGGCTGAAGTGCCGTGTAACTGGAAGTCTATCCACGACAATTTCTGTGAATCTTATCACTTGCCGACGACGCATCCCGAACTCAGCGAGTTCTTTGATGACGACTACAAGAACACGATTTTTGAGCTGTATGACACGGGCCATAATCTCATGAAAATGAAAGGCGCTGTTCCATCAAAACGAGACGATGCGCCCGATGCCGTCAACGAGCCCCTGGCAGCCGAGCTGACAGAGTGGGGCTTGAATCCAGAAGATTTTGAAGGCCGGGCAGGGGAGGCGCGTGCCGAAATCCAACAGCAGAAACGTGCCATGGGCGTGGCACGTGGCTATGCCTATTTTGAGAAGATGTTCGACGAACAACTGACAGACCCTTTCCATATGAACCTGTTCCCCGGCACATCGATTACGGCGCAGGCCACAACGGTGGGTATGCAGCGGGCAGAGCCACACCCGACAGACCCTAATAAATGTATCTATGAAAACTGGACGATGGTTGCCCCGGGCGACGGCATTGTGCGCATTCCCAACACACCGGGGGTAGAACAGCCGATGGTCGAGGCGGACCGGGAAGAGGTTATCTACGGCCAGACATCACTCGGGTTTATTCCGGACCAGGATTTGCAGGTGGCTTGCGGGCAGCAACTGGGGTTCCAATCCCGTGGCTTTGAAGGGGCGTATTTGACGGGGCAGGAAAGCCGTATTCAGCAATTTCATGATCGCATTAATGCCTTCATCCAGAGCGGGTTGGATGCTGTGAAGGCCGCAGAATAAGAACAGAATCAGGAAAGAAAACAGTGGAACTTGAAGGCAAGAGAATAATTGTCACCGGCGCTGCCCGTGGCATGGGCGAAGCCATTGTCCGGGCCTATGTGAACGCCGGGGCGCAGGTTGTCGCCATGGATGTGAATGATGAAGACGGTGCATCTGTAGCTGCTGCGGCCAGCGCTGGTGGGCCGGGCAGCGCGTCTTATATGCATTTAGATGTCGCCGACCGACAAAGCGTTGAAAGTGCCTTTGCCGCGGCTGTTGCCGAGATGGGTGGGCTTGATGTGTTGGCGCACCCGGCGGCCATTCAGCGGTCATCGAGTGCGAGCGATGTGACAGACGAAGATTGGGACCTGATGTTTGCCGTCAATGTGCGGGGCACCATGCTGACCAACCAAGTAGCGTACCAGTACATGAAGGAAAGCGGTGGCGGGTCGATCATCAACTTTGGGTCGATCTCCGGCCAACGACCAGAACCGGGTGCGGCGGCCTATTCAGCCTCAAAAGGCGCCGTGCATTCCTGGACCCGGACAGCGGCTGGCACCTGGGGTGCGGACAACGTGCGGGTGAATGCCATTTTGCCTGCAATGGCGACGCCAATGTATCGCGAGGCCAACCAGCGTTATTCAGAGAAGCAGCTGGAAATTGCCTATTGGCGGAACCGGCATTCCATTGCGCTGGGGCAGGAATATGGCGACCCCGATGAAGATTTGGGTCCCGTCATGGTGTTCTTTGCCTCTGACGCGTCCCGCTTCATTACGGGGCAGATGATCCCGGTGGATGGTGGCCAGACCAACGTCCGCTAGGCATTCTATTCTGCCGCTTGCTTGTGCAGGCCGACAGCCCGCTCGGCCCCGGCAAATAGTTGTCTGAGATCGTCTTCGGTTTCGGCCTCGACGACCTTGTCACACCATTGATGGAAGCGCTGGTTCCCGAGTTCATTGCGGCCAAGCAGGATGTGGTCCAAGCCACTATGGGGCAGCGCCTGCTGCACCGTGTAGCCGGTGGCGTAGTCTTCGCGCATCACCACTTCCTGGAAGAAGTCAAACTGTGCTTCTGCTTCGGCGGCCAAATTGTCTGTTTTGGGCGGTTCGGCCATCAGGTAAATCTGGTTCGTGATGCTTTCACCAACATGCGCGCCGGGCAGGATCTGAGAGAACATCACACCTCTTCCGCCGCCACCAAAACAGGCGATTGACGCACAGGGAAAGACCGTCCAGACACCATAGGTCATGGTCTCGAGGTCCCAGTCTGTTTCGGGTTTTTCGAACAGGTCAGCCATATAGCCCAGCACCTCGGTGGCGATGTGGCCTTTCTCGGCGGCGGGTGACTTGATGTGTTGGTGCGGCCCCCAGGCATAATAGAGCCCGCGATTGGTGGAATCTGTCCCAAAGGTCTGACCGTGCAGAACGGGGATGTGGTAATATTCAAGATAGCCGTCAAAGGCGATTTTCCAGTTGGGGCCCTTGAAGCTGCGGACGGAAATATATTTCCAGTTTTCGAAACCAAACTGACCCAGCATGGCATCGTAACCGGCGAGGAAATCGTCAAAGTCCAGTGTGGAGTCCGGGTTCAGGATCACCCAGATCAATCCGGCCCGTTCGCATGTGGGCAGGGCGACCAAACCATAATCCTGCTTGTCGATGTCACCAAAGTCCTGCGGCGCAGAGACGCCAACGAGGCGGCCATCATTACTGAATGTCCAGCCATGATAGGGACAGGTAAAGCGTGATTTATGGCCACAAGCCTCGCGTTCCACCACCGCACCCCGGTGGGTGCAGGCATTCATGAAGGCCCGGGCCTGACCATCCTTCGTGCGGGTGATCAGCAGGGAAGCACCGGCTATGTCCATGGTTTTGAAGTCGCCCGGCTCTGGCAGCTCACTGCCAGCGGCGACCAGAAGGGGAATGCGGCGCCAGATGCGCTCCAACTCTAGCTCGAAGCGTTCCTTGCTGTAATACATTTCCGCGGGCAGTTTCATGACCGCATCGGCCTGTGCCATCGTGCCTGCCTTGCCATGGTCGATAACCTGGCGGGTGATATCTGTCAGTGTTTCCCTAGACATTCAAATTTCCCCTTCTGCGCTTCCCCAAGCGTCTGGCTATGTACATAGCACAAAATAAAAGCCAGGCACCAACGGTACCCGGCTGATCAGGGTAAATTGATGGGGCTTACAGCGCAGCGAACTTGCCGGTTTCCTGGTCCAAATAATGGACTTCGCCCTTGGCGATGTCGAAATAGGCACCGTGCAAGGTGAGGGTGCCGGCGGCAACACGTTCGGCAACAAAGTCGAATGACATGAGGTTTTCCAGTGACCGTTTGACCGCTACTTGCTCCAAATTGCGTTGCTGTTCATCCTGGGGTGTGTCGTCGTCAGGGCAGAAGCTTTCTTTATCGACGCCATCGAGAATGGAGACCCAACTGCCAACATAGCTGGGATCATTCTCTTTTTCGTCGAAGCTTCCCAGGAACGCTGAAATGCCGCCACATTTTGCGTGTCCCAACACCATGATGTTGGGGATATTCAACCCGGTGACACCGAATTCCAAAGCTGCATCGGTGCCGTGGTGGTGTCCGTCGGGATCCGCCGGCGGGACCAGATTGGCAACACTGCGTACGATGAATAGTTCGCCGGGTGCTGCGTCGAAGATGACAGTCGGGTTGACGCGGCTGTCACAACACGAAATGACAATTGTATGGGGCGCTTGACCTGTTTCCCCCAACGCACGATAGGCTTCGGCATCCTGACTGTACGCGCCTGTGCGAAAGTTTTGATAGCCCTGATTGAGCTGGTCGAATGAAGACATGTGATGTTCCCTCTGAACTGGCCATCTAGGAAGGTGTTTTGCCAAGAAGTTCAAGGCCTCTTTCAGCGGCCATTTGCATAATGTGTCGATTTCCCCGGTTCCACAGGACGGTTAGGGTTACCGCCTCAATTTTCCAACCCGGTTCGATGCGAATGAGCCGGTCATCGTAATAGCCTCCGAGGGCAAAGTCAGCATTGCCGCTGCCATTTTGCAAGAAATGTTCTGCCTTCATATACATGCGCTGGCGGGCGCTATCGCCGTCGACTTCTACCAGCGGGTTCGTCATGACATGCTGGGTCGCCTCTAGCCCGGTGAACAGGACCTTACAGCCGTCAATCCATTCATCAACCGGCATGGTCGCCGATGGTTGGCCGCTATACGAAGAGAAGTCCATGGTGATCGTGTCGGTGAAGATGCTGCGTAGCAACGACCAGTCGCGCGTGTCGATCGCCAGTGCATAGGTGTAGCGCAGGCTGGTAATCGCGTGAAAGTCTTCAAAGGTCATGGTTAAGTCCGTGAATACCTGAATTGGCGCTCACATATTAGTCTTGTAATCAGTGCCAGACAACCGATGGAGCAGGAGTGTTTTGCTGTGGTATCGAAGCCAGGGTTAGGCCCATAGCTTGAGGCTGCCTAACCAGGGCAGGTCGCTATCAATTGTATGAAACTGTTAGGTCAAAGGAGCCATTTACTGGCCCTGCTGGGGTGCTGTTCCCATCGCCTGTGAGGGTCGCGCCCACCTTTATGAGTGTTGCGGCGTCGATTGATGTGGTGTTCATTCCCGAACCGTCGCAGGCGGCAGCGGTGCCATCATCTACGCAATGAAGTGGACTATCAGTTTGGTGCCGGAAAGGTGTTTCGAAACATCTCGACTCTTGTCGGGTACAATTTTTCGTCTCGCTGGTATACGCAGTTTACTCTTACCCACAATTTGGCCGCCAAATATCGGGCCTTTATGCGCAATGAGCTTACTTACAAAGGCGATAAGCTGGGCATCACCCTGTCTGCATCCGGTGATACAGATGGCGGTTGGAGTGTTTCGCTGCGCTTGACCAGTTCGATGTTCTTCCAGAAGAAGAAACCCAAGTTCAGTTCCGTACCCATGAGCCAGATGGCGCGGGCGAAACTTACATTTTTCCTGGATGAAAACGGCAATGAGGAAATGGAGCAGGATGAAGAAAAACTTGAAGGTGTCGTGATCACCAATCGAAGCCGGACCGATGCCAGTGACGAAAACGGCGAGTTGGTTTTGACGTCCCTGTCATCAGGGTCTCCGTTCTTCCTGCGGGGCGAACATGTCAGGCTGGGTGACCCGTTCCTTGCGATGGCGCGACCGGCGACACGCATCTTCCTGCATCCCGGTAGTGTGGCTGAGGTTGCAATTCCTGCCCACGCGGTTGGTATCGTTGAAGGTACAGTGCTCAGAACTGTGGCGGGTATGGATAAACCGTTTGTTGGCTTGAAGGTGTTCCTAATCTTCGATGGCGAAGTCGTGGATGAAACGCGGACTCAGTTCGATGGTTACTATTCCTTTGAAAATGTGCCGACATTCAAGAATTTTACTATCAAAATGATTGATCATCGGCATTCTGGCCAAGAGATTGAAGTTCCTGTCAGGTTGGAAAGTGACGAATTCTTTGTGTTGGATGACATAATATTTTGACGTGTCACCCTTTTGCCTATTAACCGAATCAGTAAGCGATTCGCAAAAAACATAGAAAATCTTGAGAGTTGGCGTCGTTTATCGGTGCCGCCTTAAGTGATTCAAATTAGAAGTAAATTTGAAATAAAGGCTTGTGGTTGTGTGTCAGGTTAGAATCTAATCGCGTGTGCATATTCGTTAACTGCATGAAAAATATGGGAATTAGTCCCTAGTTAGCCTGCGATACCTTTATTTCTTAAAGAAATTGACGTGAATTCGAAGCTTTTCGTCTTCTCATCAACTGCTCAATTACATTCCTAATCTGTGAATTTCATGGACCGGTCTTTGGCCGGTGCCATAATCGCCTCGTCAACTCTAACAAACGAGGTAAAATTATGATTGACGTAGTAACTTCACAGAATCGTTCAGAATATCAGACACAGCTGGAACAAATGTGGCGGCAGCGACGAGATGTCTTTGTCGACAAGCTTGGCTGGGACCTGCCGCTGACCAATGGCATGGAAATCGATCAGTATGACGATGACCGCGCCATGTATCTGCTGGGATCAGAGGACGGCCAGAATGTCTCTGGTTCCCTGCGTATTCTGCCGACGGATACGGGTCATTTAATGACGGACCTGTTCCCCAATATGTGTGCAGGAACGCCACCAACAGGTTCAAATATATGGGAAATCTCCCGTTTTTACGTATTGCCGCCGACGCGTCGGCCGAAGGACCGCGTTAAGGCTGCGGCTGAGGTGCTGTCCGGTATGGTAGAACTGGCACTTCTTTATGAGGTCGATCAGATCACGATGGTGAGTTATATGGCCAATATGCCGCTGATCGTCGGCCTGGGCTTCGACGTGATGCCTCTGGGCCTGCCGACCCAATACAGTGACGGTAATACCTATGTCGCCAGTGCCATCAATGTAAGCGCTGCGGGACTGCAAAATGTTCGCGACAAGCACGGTATCACCGGCTCAGTACTCAATATTGGGGGTATGCAGAAAGCGGCATAGGTAACGATTTTACCAACTTTGTTGACTCCGCGTCGGGTGTGCTGTCGGGCACCCCGACGGGATTTCACTTTGGAATTCAACAGAATCGTTCTATGCTTCCTCACTCGTTGCGCAATATAGGGGCTTGAGTGTGACATATTTTCAAACGGCTACAGACTTCATTGACGTCGCCAAAAGGGCGTCTTCAGATGAAGAATTGTCGGAAGCTTTCTTGGAAGCTATCCGGTCAATTGGATTTAGCGAATTTGCAT
>JAURPT010000089.1 GCA_030836535.1 Alphaproteobacteria bacterium | reverse complement strand
TAAAGGGTCAGCAGACCGCCGCCGAGCCTTCTTTTCAGCTGTTCGTCGGCCATTTTACTAGTGCGACATCAAAATGGGCACGGGCATATTGCGCAACAGATGCCGGGTAACACCGCCCATGACGGTTTCTACGATTCGGGAATGGCCCCAGCCGCCGCAGACAATCAAATCTGCATTCATCTCGGATGCGTAGCCGAGAATGGCTTCGCCGGTGGAGTTGCTTCCTTCAACAACATAGTCGGCTTCCACATTCACGCCATGGCGCGTCAGATGGGCGGTAATTTCTGCGCCGGGAATGTGATGGATGTTCTCGGGACCAACTTCGATCAATTTGACGCTTTGCGCCTCGGTCAGAATCGGTAACGCATCATGGACAGCCCTGCTTGACTGTGGACTGCCATTCCAGGCGACGAGAACATTGGTGCCAATATTGGTGAAATCACCATGCCAGGGAACTGACAAAATCGGCTTTGCTGTCGATAGAATAAGGTCATCTGCCAGGTTCAGCGCCGGGCCAAGCGGTACATCTTCACCCGCGCCCTGGCCGAGAACGACAAGGTCCGTATAGCGGGAGTGCAGGTTGATCACACCGCGAATATCACCTTCTACATAACGCCATTCCACATGGATATCCGCGGCCCGCCCGGCATCTTCAACTCTGCTGCGCAGAGACTTTGCCGTCGCCCGGGCTTCTTCCAGGTAATTCTGGTCCAGATTGGTGGGAAGATAGGGCACCACATAGGCCGGGATGGGGGTGTTATCCACAACGCTGACCCCTGTTACCTGGGCCCCCATTTTGCCGGCAAGTGCCAAGGCTGTTTTATGGACTGTATCGCCCGCTTCGCCCTCAAAGGCGTGAAAAAGAATATCGCGATATGCCATGTGAGTCTCCTGATCTACCCGTTTAATCTGACCAGATTAGAATAGAACCAAAAGGACATGCTACCTTGATCACGATCAAGGGTAGAGCGTTTGCAGAGAAAGCTGCAATCAGGGGGTCAGGCGTGCCGCTGTTTTCTGCTTGATGGCATCAACAAGTGCTTCAAATCCTTCTGAGCGAAGGATGTTGGAAAATTCGGACCGTCGCATTGCAACCTCGCTGATAGCACCGTCGAGGAAGATGTCCGCAACAGCCCAGCGGTCATTCCGGTGCATCATGAGATAATCCACATTGGTAGTCTCTCGGCCTTCGCTATCAACCTGTGTTAGCAGAATAACAGAGCCGCGCGGACCAGGCCTGTCACCCACAATGGTGAATTTCTGATTGTTGAAGGACTTGAAACGGGCTGCGTAGCTTGCGGCCATAAACTCCAGGAAAACGTCGATAAATTGGTCTCGTTGGCTTTGGTCCCAGGTGCGCCAGTTTCTGCGGCTAACGGCTCCAACTCCGAGCGCCAGCAGGTTCATGCTTTCATTCAAAATGGGTTTGAGCTCTTTTGCCCGCCCTTCAAGGCCAAGGTCATCACTACGCTTCAGGATTGTCAGAAGATCTGCATGCAGCTGGTCGATGACCTGTTTTGCGTCATCTAGTGCAGGGGCCGCTGTTGCGGCAGCATCTGCGCCATCGGCCTGAGCCGATGTTAAGCTGATCAGGGCAAGGAAACCCCCTGTTACCAGAGCCCTACTCCAGCTTCTGATGATGCCAAGATTTTTCAACGGTGGTCCTTCTTATAAGCAGCATAGTGCTCTACATTCTTTGGAAGCAGAATATAGGATTCTTGGGGGCGATTAGCAAAACATGCGTCAGTTGTTTTTCCGTGGCCTGGCAAAATGGACGGACCTGATGGTGCGCCGTGCCTGGTGGGTTTTGGTGATCTCTGCTGTTGCTGCCATGGCTTCGCTCTATTATGCGGCGACAACCATCACCATGAACTCCAATACCTCGGAAATGGTGGCAGATGACGAACCTTTCCGAATCTATGGTGAGGAATTTGAAGCCGTCTTTCCAGAACTGGCTGAAGCGATTTTGGTGGCTGTTGAAGGTCCAGACCCTTTTGAAACCGAGCAGGCCGCGTTGACGCTGGCAGAAGCCCTTGAGGCGGAACCTGAGCTATTTCGTGACGTCTATATCCCCGGAACTGGCCCATTTTACGAACGAAATGGGCTGCTCTATCTGAGTGAAGAAGAGATCAGCGAGGCCGTGGACGCCCTTGCAGAGGCACAGCCGGGCCTTGCGAAAATGGCTGCGGACCCGAGCTTGCGTGGTTTGTTGGCCATGATGTCGCTGGGTGTTGAACAAGTCGGGGAAGGGGAGGAATTACCGCCTGCCTTCCTCAAAATGGCAGATCGTCTTTCAGACTATACAGATGATGTGATGGCGGGTCGGCCGCCTGCAAAAACGCCATTCCCACGCGTTGTTGGGGCAGGCGACGGCTGTGATATCCGTCTGGTCATCATCCAGCCGAGTGTTGACTTTTCAGATGCGCTGTCCGGTCGCCAGGCGGTGGAACGCCTGCATACTATTGAGCAGGAGTTAAGGGACACCGGGCGTGTCCAGGAGAACATTTCAATCCGTTTTACCGGCGATGTGGTGTTGTCCTATGACGAATTAACGGCCATTCGCGGCGGTGTCGCGCTTGCAGGGTCGGTTTCCCTGGTGTTGCTGCTGTTTATCCTGGGCTTTGGGCTGCGTTCGGGCAGGCTGATCATTGCGTCATACGGCACATTGCTGATCGGCTTCTGTTGGACGGCGGCCTACGCGACGTTGGCCGTGGGTCAGTTGAATATGTTGTCGGCGGCTTGTGCTGTGCTCTTTATCGGCCTGGGAATCGACCACGCCATTCACTATTGCCTGCGCTATCGGGAATTGGCCTCACATGGTGCGAGTAATGTGGACGCGCTTAAGGATGTCTCCAGCACTATGGGCGGGGCAATTACCCTGTGCGCTATTTCCTCGGCGCTGGGGTTTCTATCCTTCATTCCCACCGAATATCGCGGATTCGCCGAGTTGGGCATCATTGCCGGGGGCGGGATGATCGTCGCGCTGATTGCGACACTCACTGTATTGCCTGCCATGCTGACCGTGCTGAAAGCAGCCAAACAACGCCCGCATTTAACGTTAGGGGAATTAATCCCGGTTGATTTCATGGCGCGTCACGGCCGTGGGCTTGCTGCCATGGTTCTCGTTGTTTCGCTGGCCGCCATTTGGGTGGCGCAACGGGCTGAGTTCGACACAAGCACCCTGGCACTGAAGAACCCCGATGCGGAATCTGTAGTTACCCAGCGCGTGCTTGCTGACGCTGATATTGTGACAGACTATACAGCCGTTGTATTGGCGCGAGACATGGCGCACGCCCGTGAGCTCAAGGCCAAGCTCGAGAAGCTCGACGTTGTCGAAGAGGTGGTTACGCCCGAAAACCACGTACCCGAGGATCAGGACTTCAAGCTCGAACTAGTAGAAGAAGCCGCTGACTTTATGTGGACAGCTTTGAACCCAATCAGGGTGGCTGAACCACCCAGTATGGCGGTGCGCCGGGTGGCCATGGCAGACCTTGCGCTGGAGATCGATGGACTGAAGCCGGACGATCTGGACAAATTTCCAGAACTAAGCCGCCTGACGAACAGTCTGCATGCTCTTGGATCAGGGGCGGATGATGTTGTCCTTGAGCTTGAATCGAGGCTGGCATCAGACATGAATGAGCAGCTGGATCGGCTGCGCCTGGCCCTGAGTGCTGACGAAATCCGCTTTGAAGAGTTGCCCGGGGAAGTACTGAAGCGCGAAATGGCAGAGGATGGGCAGGTGCGTGTCTCTGTGATGCCTGCCAGCAGCATTCATGGTTTCCGGGAATTGCGGGAATTTGTCGATGCGATCACAGCTGAAGTGCCACGCGCCGCCGGGCGGCCGATTGCTGAAGTCAGTGTCGGGCGCATTGTGGTTGATTCATTCTGGATGGCGACCGCCATTGCCATCGTGCTGATTTCATTGCTTCTATACAGCGTTTTGCGGCGGTTCAGTGATGTGCTGCTGGTGCTGATTCCGTTGGGTTTGGCTTGCAGCCTGTCGGTGGCGACCAGCGTGCTGATGGGCATGCATTTCAATTTCGCCAATGTCATTGTTCTGCCGCTTCTGCTCGGGTTCGGTATCGATAGTGGCATTCACCTGGTGCATCGGCGTCATCAGGAACACTCGGTGTCAGAGGTCATGCATTCCAGCACGCCAAGGGCCGTGACGCTCAGTGCGCTGACGACCATTGGATCTTTTGGCAGTCTGTCATTGTCGGAGCATTGGGGTGTCGCCAGTATGGGAATTTTGCTGACCATTGCGATGGTCTTTATTGTGTTGTGTACAGTTGTTGTACTGCCTGCGCTCATGGTTTGGCGTGACCGTATCATGGGCCGTGCATCGTCGTCGGCAGTCTAAAGGGAGTAAGGCTATGGTAAGACTATCATTTGCGCTGGCACCGGCATTGTTGATTGTGCATCTCACAGCAGCGAGCCTGTCCGGCAATATCGGCGCTGGCCTCTCTCAAATGTGGGCGCTTTCGCCCGTACAGGCCATGTGGCTGCAATTGGGCTTCCTGATTGCCTATGTGCTTCGGATTCCACTGGGTGGGGTCGTCGCAACCATCTTCAGCGACAGGACAGTCTTCCTGGCGGCCTTTGTCGTCTCTGGGCTCAGTTCATGGCTGTTCTTCGTCTATGCAGACGACTTTGTAGCAGCGCTGGTACTGCGCATCATTGCTGGTGCAGCAGCAGGCGCGATGGTCATGCCGCTTTTCAGACTGCTTGGCAGGGATGATCTGGGCCGAAATATCGCGTTGATATTCTGGCTTTTGGTCTGTTGGGCCGTGTCAATCTATGTGTCGATTATGGCCGGTCAGATCAATATCAGTGCGATAGCAGCCTTCATTCCCCCTGGGGGTGGCTGGAATACGGTGTTCTTTCTGGGGTCAGCCTTGTCAGCCCTATGGCTCGTGCCGTTCTATTTCCTGTTACCCAGGAACAAATAGGCGTTAGACCAGGAATTGCTCGGCAATAATCCGCTCGGCCAGATTGTGGCCTTTGTCATACAAAAGACGTAGTTTGACGTTGCGATCCTCGGCGATTTCCACCCGTGTTACGGAATGCACTTCTGTCGTATCAGCTGTCGCATTCACCGGGCGGTGTTCGGCTTCCAGTACTTCAAAAGTCACCACCGCACTTTGGGGCAATAGCGCCCCGCGCCAGCGGCGAGGGCGGAAGGCGCTGATGGGCGTCAGGCACAAGATGTCCGCATCCATGGGTACGATAGGCCCGTGGGCGGACAGGTTATAGGCGGTCGACCCGGCAGGGGTCGCGACCAGTACACCATCGCAAACCATTTCATCAAGCCGGACTTTACCATCCACCAGAATGCGCAGTTTTGCGGCTTGATTGGTTTGGCGCAGCAGCGAGACTTCATTGATCGCCAGGGCCTCGACCGTGCTGCCATCCTGCACATGGGCCTTCATGCGTAGGGGGTGCAGAACAATTTCTTCTGCCGCTGCCAGACGCTCAAACAAATTGTCTTCTTCGTAATGGTTCATCAAGAACCCGATGGACCCGGCATTCATGCCGTAAACAGGGGTGCTCCGGTCCAAAGTGGCGTGCAGCGTGCGCAGCATCAGGCCGTCACCACCAATGGCGACGACAATGTCTGCCTCGTTGACATCCACATGCTCGTAACGGCTTTGAATATCCTGCAGCGCCTTTTGCGCCTTCGGGCTGGCGCTGGCCGTAAATGCGATCCGGGGCTCACTCATGGTTCTGCTCGTCAACCGCCCGTTACGCTCATGTGGCGAGAGACGGCTGGCGCATTGGTGCGTCGGTCGATGACAAAGTCATGGCCCTTGGGTTTGCGGCCTATGGCCTCATCAATCGCGGCATTCAGCGCTGTGTTGTCGCTGTCAGCGAGCAGGGCTTTGCGCAGGTCGGCATTGTCGTCCTGGCCCAGGCACATATAGAGCATACCGGTACAGGTTACGCGAACACGATTGCAGGACTCGCAGAAATTATGGGTTAGGGGTGTAATGAAGCCAATGCGCTGGCCGGTTTCAGTCACAGTGGCATAGCGGGCAGGCCCGCCGGTGCGATAGTCCGAATCTTCCAGCGTACAATGCTGTGAAATTTGCGCGCGCAGGACAGAAAGCGGCATGTAGACATCAGCCCGTTCGCCATCTATTTCGCCCATGGGCATGGTTTCAATGAAGGTGATGTCGTAGCCTTCGTCGCCACACCAGCGGATCAAATCCATGGCCTCTGCATCGTTAACGCCGCGCATGGCCACGGTGTTGATTTTGATCTTGAGGCCTGCTTCCTTGGCGGCCTGAATACCCTCAAGCACCTGATCCAACCGGCCCCAGCGGGTGATGCGGGTGAATTGCTGTGCATCCAGCGTATCCAGCGACACATTGATGCGCTTGACACCAATATCGACCAGTTCGTCGGCAAAACGGGCCAACTGGCTGCCATTAGTGGTGATGGTGAGTTCTTCAAGAGCGCCTGTTTTCAGGTGACGGCCCAGATTATGCAGCAGAGACATGATGTCTTTGCGGACCAACGGCTCACCACCTGTAATGCGCAGTTTTTCAACGCCTTTTTCAATAAAGGCCGTGCACAAGCGGTCCAGTTCCTCTAGCGACAGAACCTCTGATTTGGGCAGGAAGGTCATGTTTTCCGCCATGCAATATTCGCAGCGGAAGTCGCACCTGTCGGTTACAGAAACACGCAGATATTTAATGGCCCTGCCAAATGGGTCGATCACGCGGCTTACTCCATTAGGGGTGAATTGCCCTGAACGCTGTCTATATAGCAAGCGGACCCGGCATTTCCCATGATTTTCGCTGCGTTAGGCTGCTTCCATAGCCTTACGTGCCAGGTTGCGTGCCAGATCTGTTGCGCCTTTGATACGGCGGCGATCTGTGTCCCAGTTGCGCTTTACGAACAGGGAATGGTCTGGCCGCAACTTCGCCATGCCATTTTCAGCGGACAGGAAGGAAACAAGCCCAGCGGGATTAGCAAAGTCGTCATTTCGGAAGGAAACAACACCACCTCGCGGCCCTGCCTCCAGCTTGGCGATGCCGGCCTGGCGGCAGTATTGCTTGATGGCAACAATCTTGAGCAGGCTGTCAACTTCGCCGGGCAGGCTGCCAAAGCGGTCGATCATCTCAGCGGCCAGGCTGTCGATATCCTCCAGCGTTTCCAACTGAGCGATCCGGCGATACAGGTTCAGGCGGACACCAAGATCCGCAATGTAGCTTTCAGGTATGAGTACCGATGTGCCAACGGCTACCTGCGGTGACCAATCCTGACCGGCCTCAAAGTCTGTGCCGTCAGCCTGGCTGCGGGCCTCGGCCACGGCTTCTTCCAGCATATGCTGGTACAACTCGACACCCACTTCTCGAATATGGCCCGATTGTTCTTCACCCAGCAGGTTGCCGGCCCCGCGAATGTCCAGATCGTGGCTGGCGAGCGTAAAGCCTGCACCTAATTTGTCCAATGAATGCAATACTTTGAGACGTTTTTCTGCTGTCTTGGTAAGTATGCGCCCAGGCCGTGTTGTCAAATAGGCATAAGCGCGTAGCTTGGATCGTCCTACACGCCCACGCAGCTGGTAAAGCTGGGCCAAGCCGAACATATCCGCGCGGTGAATGATCATGGTGTTTGCGCGCGGGATATCCAAACCAGACTCGATAATCGTCGTCGAGAGGAGCACATCGTAAGAGCCGTCATAGAAGGCATTCATGACGTCTTCGAGCTCTTGTGACGGCATTTGGCCATGGGCAACGGCGACTTTGACTTCTGGCACTTCTTCTTTCAGGAAGCGTTCAATTTCGGCCAGATCGGCAATGCGCGGGCAGACGTAATAGGATTGTCCGCCACGATACAACTCGCGTAACAGCGCTTCGCGGATCGACAGCCCATCAAACGGTAACACAAAGGTGCGTACGGCCAACCGGTCGACAGGGGGTGTAGCAATCAGGCTAAGCCCCCGTAGGCCTGTCATGGCCAACTGCAAGGTGCGAGGGATCGGCGTTGCTGTCAGCGTGAGCACATGGACATTATCGCGTAGTTGTTTGAGCCGTTCTTTATGGCGCACGCCGAAATGCTGTTCTTCATCAACAATCAGCAGGCCCAGATCATTGAACTTGATGGTCTTCGCCAACAATGCATGGGTGCCGACAATGATATCGACCTGTCCGTCGGCCAGTGCCTGGCGGGTTTCCTTGGCCTTGGTGGAAGAAACGAGGCGAGACAGCTGCTCAATACGGACAGGTAGCCCTTTGAAGCGCTCGACAAATGATTTGTAGTGCTGGCGAACCAGTAGAGTTGTTGGGGCGATCAGGGCCACCTGTTTGCCGGACATGGCGGCCACAAAGGCGCTCCGCAGGGCTACTTCGGTCTTACCAAAGCCAACATCACCACAGATCAGGCGGTCCATGGGTTGGCCCGTCATCAGGTCGTTGGTAACGTCTTCTATCGCTCGCAATTGGTCATTGGTTTCATGATAGGGAAAGCGTGAGCAGAATTCCTCGTAGAGGCCTTCCGGCTGGTTCATGACCGGCGCCTTTTTGAGCTGACGGGCCGCTGCCAGTTTAATCAACTCATCCGCCATTTCTTTCAGGCGTTTCTTAAGGCCGGCCTTCCGGTTCTGCCAGGCATGACCACCCAGCTTGTCGAGTTGTACAATCGTATCGTGCGAGCCATATCGAGACAGTACCTCGATATTTTCAACGGGGACGAATAGTCGGTCATTACCGTGATAAGTGATCATTACACAATCATGGGGCGCGCCACCGACATCAATGGCCTTTAGGCCGTCATAGCGTCCGATGCCATGCTCTACATGGGTGACGTAATCACCTTCGGTGAGGCTGGAGGCTTCTTCAATGAAGTTGTCCGCCCGCTTGCTGCGGCGGCTTTTGCGGACTAGCCTGTCGCCCAGCAGGTCCTGCTCGGTGATGATGGCAAAGTCGTTGGTCTCAAAACCATGTTCCAACCGCAATATTGCAAGGCCGAGTGTGTTCTTGGGCAGCGTTTCCAGTTCTGACCAACTCTTCAAAGCGGCTGTGTTGGTAATCTCGTGATCCTCTAGGACCACCTGCAGGCGTTCGCGCGCGCCTTCGCTATAGGCGGCGACAATAACGCGCAAGTTCTTCTGGACGAGGTCTGCCAGATGCT
>JAURPT010000088.1 GCA_030836535.1 Alphaproteobacteria bacterium | reverse complement strand
GCCAATATTTCCTGCCGTTGATGACGACAACCATTTCATCCAGATGCCAGGTTGTGTCGGCCTCTGGCCGGTTTGAAAGAATGCGTCTGGCGTAGTCGGCACCGAACTTGTTCACCCAGCGCCTGATCGTCTCATAAGAAATGTCCAGACCGCGTTCGGCCAACAAATCTTCAATGTCGCGGTAGCTCAACGTGAACTTCGAGTAGAGCCAGACAGCATATTGAATGATTTCAGGCGGAAAACGATGGCAGCGATATGAAATATTGGTCATGGCGCCACTCTACAGACACCAGATGCCAAAATCAGGCGTTTAACGTGACAATACCATTGCTCTCTGTGGTCCGGTTCAGGAGATCAGACGATGCAGCTATAGGACCTTAACCCACGGACAAGGCGCAGTAATCCGGTTCTCTCTCAAGGAGTATGGTTTTGCTGTGGAAGGGGTGGTGGAGCCAGGCGGAATCGAACCGCCGACCTCTTGAATGCCATTCAAGCGCTCTCCCAACTGAGCTATGGCCCCTTTGCCCTTTTTCGGGGTGGCCCCGAAATGCGCGGCGGAATATAGGCGCCGCGCTGGCGAGAAATCAACCTCTAATTTGGGCTATTTCTCATCCATACTGTCGATGTCAGTTTCAATGCTGACTTCGGCAGATATTTCATCGTCGATGGAGTCATCCTCGACCTCGAGCATGCCGTCGATATCTTCGTCTTCATCGTCCTCGAGCAGGTCATCGTCACCTGTATCGAGTTCGGTATCCTCGTCTTCTGCCTCTTTGTTTTTGTCTTCGGCTTCTGCCGGCTTCTCGGCAGTGGGCAGCGGACGGCGCGGCTTGAGCAGCACTTCAGGTACGAAGGTTTCTTCGCAGGAAATGCAGGTTACGGGATCATCATTTCCCAGGTCGTAAAAACGCGTGCCACATTTGGGGCATTGACGTTTTGTTCCCAGATCTGCTTTGGCCACGGTGCGCCTCTTATCTTGATTCTGAAAGCGGTGCAGTCGTTTGCCACGACTAGGCCTGTCTGTCAAAGGTATTTTGGCTGGTTTTGTAATGGTTTCAAGCTGCAGTTTGCAGGTTCCGTTCTTGGCGGTCGCTGTGCTAGAGAATGCCCACCGGCGGCCATGTTGTGCTGCCCAGGCATATACAAGACGGAGCCACTATGGGCGCGATCCGATCATCACTGGCTGAAGGCCTGCAGGGTAAGTATGTGGCCCCTGGCGACAAGTCTGTGTCGCATCGGGCGCTGATGTTGTCTGCGCTCTGCATCGGACGGTCGCGCATCTCTGGCCTGCTTGAAGGTGAAGACGTGCTGGCAACAGCTGCTGCCATGCGGGCCATGGGAGCTGATATCCGGCAATTGGGACCTGGCGAATGGGAAGTGCACGGTGTTGGTGTCGGCGGCCTTGGCCAGCCTGATGCACCAGTTGATATGGGTAATTCGGGTACAGCGGCGCGCCTGCTGATGGGTTTGGTCGCCACACACCCGATTTCGGTAACCTTTGAAGGCGACGCGTCGCTTTGTTCGCGCCCCATGGGTCGTGTTATTACCCCACTGGAGGCGTCCGGCGCACAATTTGAAGCCGCTGACGGCAACCGCTTACCATTGACGGTTCGAGGCGCGGCAGCGCCGTTGGCGATGGACTATGATGTTCCCGTGCCGTCGGCCCAGGTGAAGTCTGCCGTGTTGCTAGCGGGCCTCAATACCCCGGGCACGACGAAGGTACATGAGCGCGAGGCTACGCGAGATCATTCCGAAAATATGCTGCGCGCCATGGGGGCAGACCTTGTGGTTACAGAAGCCGATGACGGCGGGCGCGATATTGCGCTGACCGGCCCGGCTGAACTCGAGGCCATGGACATTGTTGTGCCGGGTGATCCTTCGTCCGCCGCTTTTCTGGTAGTCGCTGCGTTGATCACGCCCGGGTCGCAGCTGACGATCTGTAATGTCGGTATGAATCCGCTGCGGACAGGACTGTTTGAGGCTCTGCGCGATATGGGCGCGCAGATTGAAGAAACCAATGTGCGGGAGGAAGGTGGCGAGCCTGTTGCTGACCTGATCGTACGTTATAATGTGCTGCGTGGTGTGACGGTGCCCGCTGGCCGCGCCCCAAGCATGATTGATGAATACCCTATCCTGGCTATGGCAGCCGCTGTTGCCGAGGGGGAAACCCTGATGGAAGGCCTGGCCGAACTGCGGGTGAAGGAATCTGACAGATTGTCCGCCATTGCTGAGGGGCTGGCCGCCAATGGGGTTATCGTTGAAGAGGGCGAAGACTGGCTGAAGGTGACAGGCGGCCCCGTGCCGGGTGGCGGTATGGTTGCCACCCATATGGATCACCGAATTGCTATGTCTTTTCTTATTCTCGGTTGTGTTGCCGATAGCCCGGTTTCCATTGATGAAGATGCGATGATCGCTACATCTTTTCCTGCCTTTATGGACATGATGCAGCAGGCTGGCGCGCTATTTGAAGGCGTAGAGGCATGATTATCGCTGTCGATGGCCCTGCTGCTTCTGGCAAGGGAACGATTGCCCGGCGACTGGCAACCCATTATGGCCTGGGCTATCTGGATACGGGTAGCCTCTACCGGCGCGTGGGTATGGGGATGGTGCTGCGGGGGGAAGACCCGGCTGACGAGAAACTGGCAAAGCAGGCTGCCTTGGCACTGTCGGCAACTGAACTGCCAGATGAGCAAATTCGCAGTGAACAGGCTGGTGCTGCGGCGTCGATTGTTGCGGCCAATCAGGCCGTGCGCGCGGCCTTGCGTGCCTACCAGCAGGGTTTTGCGAGTAACCCGCCGGGAGATGTCAAAGGGGCCGTGATCGACGGGCGTGATATCGGCACGGTGATCTGCCCCGGCGCCGATGCGAAACTGTTCGTGACGGCCAGCCTGGAAACGCGCGCCGAGCGCCGTTATCTGGAGCTTTTGAAGCGGGAGGGGGCTGCAGATTACACGCAGATCGAGGCAGATTTGGCCGCGCGCGATGAACGAGACGCCAATCGTAGCGCCTCTCCCCTGATACAAGCTGAAGATGCGTGCTTGCTTGATACGACAAAGTTGGATATAGAAGCCGCCGTTGCAGAGGCGAAAGCCTTGGTAGATGCCTGTTTGGCGCAACGCTAAGCCACACAGGAAGACCGTCAGATCAGGTGGGGGTATATGTGCTCTCGCCTTTTACTGATTGGCCCAAATGAAGACAGCAGGAGTTCTGATGTCAAACTCAGCGACTGAAGGTGCACAGTCACCGTCGCGCGATGATTTCGCAGCACTATTAGATGAAAGTTTTGGCGGCCAGTCCAATCTGGAAGGCCGTGTTATCACCGGAACCGTGATCAGCATCGAAAACGATGTCGCGATCATTGATTGCGGCCTCAAGTCTGAAGGCCGTGTTCCTCTCCACGAATTTGCCCCTCCGGGTCAGCAGGCTGACCTTGAAGTTGGCGGCCAGGTTGAGGTCTACCTTGAGCGCATGGAAAATGCGATGGGTGAGGCCGTTATTTCCCGTGAACGCGCACGCCGCGAAGAAGCATGGGACAAGCTGGAAGCAGCTTCTGGCGAAGGTGGCCATGTTGATGGCGTGATCTTCGGTCGCGTTAAAGGTGGCTTTACGGTCGACCTCGACGGTGCCGTGGCCTTCCTGCCTGGCTCACAGGTAGACATTCGCCCTGTCCGCGACATTACGCCGCTGATGGGCATCCCCCAGCCGTTCCAGATCCTCAAGATGGACCGCCGCCGTGGCAACATCGTTGTTTCCCGCCGTGCCGTTCTGGAAGAAACCCGTGCAGAACAGCGCAATGAGCTGCTGGCGAACCTGCATGAAGGTCAGGTTCTCGAAGGTGTCGTCAAGAATGTTACCGACTATGGTGCGTTCGTTGACCTGGGCGGTATCGACGGCCTGCTGCATGTCACGGACATGTCCTGGCGTCGTGTGAACCACCCGTCTGAAGTTCTCAACATTGGTGAAACCATCAAGGTTCAGGTTGTTAAACTGAACCCGGAAACCCAGCGCATCAGCCTTGGCATGAAGCAGCTGGAAGCCGACCCGTGGGATGGCGTAGAAGCCAAGTACCCGCTGCGCGCCAAGTTTACTGGCCGTGTCACCAACATCACCGACTACGGTGCATTTGTTGAGCTGGAAGCCGGTGTTGAAGGCCTTGTCCACGTCTCTGAAATGAGCTGGACCAAGAAGAACGTTCACCCGGGCAAGATCGTATCGCAGAGCCAGGAAGTTGAAGTCATGGTTCTCGACGTTGACCCCGTCAAGCGTCGTATCAGCCTTGGCCTCAAACAGGTTCAGGAAAACCCGTGGGTTGCTTACGCAGAAGCCCACCCGGTTGGCACTGAAGTTGAAGGCGCTGTCCGCAACATCACCGAGTTTGGTCTGTTTGTCGGTCTCGATGAAGACCTCGACGGCATGGTTCACCTTTCTGACCTCGACTGGAACCGTCCTGGCGACCAGGCACTAGCCGAATACAACAAGGGCGACATGGTTCGTGCTGTTGTGCTCGATATTGATGTCGACAAGGAACGCATTGGCCTGGGTATCAAGCAACTCGGCGACGATCCGTTTGCCTCTGTTGCTGGTCACAAGCGTGGCGACACCGTTACCTGTAAGGTCGTGGCCGTTGAAGAAAATGGCCTGCAGGTCACCTTCGGCGACACTGACTATCCGGGTTACATCCGCCGTGGCGACCTTGCCCGTGATCGTGACGACCAGCGTCCGCAGCGCTTTGCTGCCGGCGACAAAGTCGACGCCATGATTACCAATGTTGATCGCTCCAGCCGCCGGATCAACCTGTCGATCCGTGCTCTGGAAATCGAGGAAGAGAAGCAGGCTGTTGAACAGTATGGTTCTACCGACTCGGGCGCGAGCCTTGGCGACATTCTCGGCGCGGCCATGAGCGAAGCCCGCAGTGACGACGACTAGGCCGTAACGCCCGTTCGGCTATTGCCGGGCAAAGAAGATTTTGGCCCTTGCATCCCGCGATGCAGGGGCCATTTTAATTTTGGTGACAGGCAAAAGCGTGTAGCCTGTGGCAAATAATTTGATGGAGACCCTAATGAGTGCTGAACGAGACCAATTGCTGGACCGTTGCCGCCTGAAGAAGAAACTGACACTCTGGCAGATTGGTGCCATTGCATTGGGCGGTATCCTCGCGCTGGTTGTCGCCGGTCAGGCGTTCAACCCGGATCAGCCACATATTGCCCGTGTCTCTATCAGTGGCATGATCACGGATGATTTTGCCCGTGAAGAGCTTCTGGACAAACTGGTTGAAAATGAAAATGCAAAGGCCGTCGTCGTTCGAATCAATAGCCCTGGCGGAACGGTGGCCGCGTCTGAATCGCTTTTCAACGGGTTGCGGGCCGTTTCAGAAAGCAAGCCGACAGTGTCCTTCATCAGCACAATCGGGGCCTCCGGCGGCTATATTACGGCGCTGGCAACAGACCGCATCTTTGCTCGCAAGAATGCCCTGACCGGCTCAATCGGCATCCTGTTCCAGTCACCGGAGATTTCTGGCCTGATGGAAAAAGTGGGCGTCACATTGCAGGAGGTGAAGTCTTCACCCCTCAAGGGTGGGCCATCCATGTATGCGCCCATGAGCGAGGGTGAACGTGCGGTGATCAAGCAGATGATCGATGATTCCAATGAGTGGTTCATTGACCTGGTGGAAGACCGCCGGGCCATGGATCGGGCAACCGCGACGGCGCTGGCAGATGGCGGCGTCTACACAGGGGGACGGGCCCTGGAAAACAATCTCGTCGATGAACTGGGTGGCGAGCAGGACGCCATAAAGTGGCTTGAAGGGCACGACGATGTACCAGCAGACCTGCCGGTGGTGGACTACAAACCACGTCAGCCGAACCAAAGTCCGCTGGCTGATCTTCTGTCTTGGGTGGGTTTAGGCGAGATTTCCGCGAGTCGGCTAAAGCTTGACGGCTTGCTGGCCCTCTGGCAACCTTAGGAATCGAAAAGTATCGTAACTTCAATGTTATAACGGGCAAAGGGGCCTGGGGGGCGTTGCGAGATGATTAAGTCTGAATTAGTTCAGAAACTGGCGGAACAGAATCCGCATCTCTATCACAGGGCGGTTGAGCGTATTGTCTCAACCATCTTTGACGAAATTACCGATGCGCTGGTGCGCGGCGACAGGGTGGAACTACGCGGTTTTGGTGCGTTTTCCGTCAAACATCGGCCGGAAAGAACAGGGCGCAACCCACGAACGGGTGAAGCTGTTCACGTGCCGGCAAAGTCTGTCCCGTTCTTCAAGACGGGCAAGGAATTGCGCGAGCGCCTGAACGACTAAGGCGACCGCCGCGCGGATTCTTTACATCCTCGCTTCTAAATGCTACGCCCTTGCGCGGACCGCACAGCCGAACAGGGTTTCCATGAAAGTGATCAGACAATTGCTCCTGCTGCTCTTGGCGGCTGGGGCTATTTTATTGTCTGTGTCTAATCGTGACCTTGTTCAACTGAACCTGCCCTTCGGCGCCTATGTGCTGGAGGTGCCGCTCTACCTGCTTTTGCTCGGCATTTTCCTGTTAGGTCTGATCTGCGGCGGCATTGCCAGTTCACTGGCGCGACTTGGCCGCCAGCGCAAGAAGCAGGCTAGGCATAAGCGCAAATCTGACGATGTGCCAAAAACCACTGGCGCACCGCTGGCTGCTGTCGGATTGCCTAGCCCCCGCAAAAAGGCTGTCTTGTCCCTTTCAAAGCCCGGGACCAAATCTCCCAACAGAAGTGAGAATTCTTTATGACTGACATTTACTGCCCACTCGACACGCCTTCTCTTGAAACAGCAACCAAATGGGCTGCTGACCTTGCCGGGCATGTGGGCGGTATGAAGATTGGTCTGGAGTTTTTCAATGCCCAGGGACCGCAGGGCGTCAAAGCGGTCACGGATATGGGGATGCCCCTGTTTCTGGACCTCAAGTTTTTCGACATCCCCAATACAGTCGCCGGGGCTGTCCGGTCGGTGACGCCACTGGCCCCCTATATGCTCAATGTGCATGCAAGTGGTGGCCCGGCGATGATGAAAGCTGCGTTGGAAGCGGCCGAGCAGACCTCTGCGTCGTTGGGCATTGAACGCCCCAAGGTGATCGCGGTGACGGTATTGACCAGTTTTGATGAAAGTGACCTTGAATCAGTCGGCGTTAGCGCCTCTCCGAGGGATCAGGTGGTGCGTCTGGCCAGCTTGGCGCGGGACTGCGGCCTTGATGGCGTTGTTTGCTCTGCCCATGAAATTGCGGCTATTCGCGACGCCTGTGGGCCCGACTTTAAACTCGTGGTGCCGGGTATTCGACCCGCGGGTGCAGACGTTGCAGACCAGAAACGGGTGATGGCCCCGCCAGAAGCAGCAAAGGCAGGGGCGAACCATCTGGTGATCGGGCGGCCTATTACACAGGCAGCAGACCCGGTAGCGGCTGCTCGGGCCATTAACGCGTCCATGGCGGATCTGTAAGGGTAGGTATGGCGATCACATCAAAAATATGTGGCATTACAACGGCGGAGACAGCACAGGTCGTCGCGGAGTCGGGTGCCAGCCATATTGGCTTCATGTTTTATCCGCCCTCCAAGCGCTATCTCCCTCTGGTTGATGCGCCGGCTTTGTCTGCGGCTGTGCCGGGGACGTTGAAACGTGTGGGTGTTTTCGTGGATGCGGATGACAAATTATTGGAACAGGCCATTGCAGCCATGAAGCTGGATGTACTCCAACTCCATGGTACAGAGACGCCCGAACGCGTGCGCGACGTAAAAGCCATGTTTGGTAAAGAGGTGATGAAAGCGGTGCCCGTTGCGACACGGACCGATATTGCTGCAACACAGGCCTATGCGCCGGTGGCGGACCGGGTGCTGTTCGATGCAAAGGTTCCTGGTGACCTGCCCGGTGGCACCGGCCAGCAATTCGACTGGCGTCTGCTGGATGCCTTGCCCGCAGGAATGCCCTGGGGCCTTTGTGGTGGTCTGTCGCCAGAGAATGTCGCAACGGCCATTCGTGAAACGGGATGTGACTTTGTTGACGTTTCATCTGGCGTTGAAGACGCACCCGGCGTAAAAAGCCCGGCGAGAATTGCAGCCTTTATGGCAGCCGTAAGGACAATGCAGGCATGAATACGAGCGAACGACAAAATTCCCTGCGGGCGATGCCCGATGACAGTGGCTATTTCGACCTATTCGGTGGGCGGTATGTTGCCGAAACCCTGATGCCGCTGATCCTGGATCTGGAGAAAGCCTATGCTGATGCACAGGCAGACCCGGCCTTTCAGTCGGAGCTGGACGAATTGCTGGCGCATTATGCCGGGCGGCCCAGCCCGCTTTATTATGCCGAGCGACTGACAGAACATTTTGGTGGCGCGAAGATTTACTTCAAGCGTGAAGAGCTGAACCATACCGGCGCGCACAAGATCAACAATTGTATCGGTCAGGTTTTACTAGCCAAGCGTATGGGTAAAAAGCGCGTGATTGCCGAGACAGGTGCTGGCCAGCACGGCGTTGCAACGGCGACCGCGGCTGCACGCTTTGGGCTGGAATGCGTTGTTTATATGGGGGCCAAGGATATTGAGCGCCAAAGCCCCAACCTGTTCCGTATGCGTCTGCTGGGTGCCAAGATCGTGCAGGTTGAATCCGGGTCCAAGACGCTGAAAGACGCCATGAATGAGGCGTTGCGTGACTGGGTCACCAATGTTGACGACACGTACTATTTAATTGGCACAGCCGCCGGGCCGCATCCGTACCCGGCCATGGTGCGCGACTTCCAGTCTGTCATTGGTGACGAGTTGCGCGAGCAGATGCTGGAACGTGAAGGGCGCCTGCCGGATAGTCTGGTGGCCTGCATTGGCGGTGGCTCCAATGCCATCGGCCTGTTTCATCCGTTCCTGGATGATGAAGACGTTTCCATGGTCGCGGTTGAAGCAGCTGGCATGGGTGTCGACACCGAAGAACATGCAGCCTCTATTGCCGGTGGCACGCCGGGCGTCTTGCACGGCAACCGCACCTATCTGCTGCAAGATGATGATGGGCAAATCGAAGAAGCTTATTCGATCTCTGCCGGGCTCGATTATCCGGGTATTGGACCAGAGCACGCCTGGCTGCACAAAATTGGCCGGGTCGATTATGTCTCTGCAACAGATGCCGAGGCGCTGGAGGCCTTTCAGCTTTGCAGCCAGAAAGAAGGCATTATTCCCGCCCTGGAACCATCCCATGCGTTGGCACAGGTCTGCAAAATGGCCCCCGACTTACCAAAGGATCATCTGCTGGTGGTGAACCTGTGCGGGCGCGGGGACAAGGACATCTTCACCGTGGCTGAAGCGCTGGGGGTAGAGCTATGAGCAATCCCGAGAGCCGTATTGATCGCTGTTTCGCCGCGTTGAAGGAAGAAGGCCGGTCAGCCTTTATCCCCTTCATCATGGCCGGTGATCCCAATCTGGAAGACAGTGAAAAAGTGCTGTCCTTGCTGCCGAGCGCTGGCGCAGACCTGATTGAAATCGGCATGCCCTTCAGTGACCCAATGGCCGATGGACCGTCGATCCAGGAGGCGGGTATTCGTGCCCTTGCCGGTGGGCAGACATTGGCCAAAACGTTGGACATGGTCACCCGTTTTCGCACGACCAATGAGCATACGCCGATCATCTTGATGGGTTATTACAACCCGATCTATCATTACGGGGTTGATACCTTCCTGGTAGACGCCAAAAAAGCAGGCGTCGATGGGTTGATCATTGTGGACCTACCGCGGGAAGAAGACGCAGAACTCTGCATTCCTGCAACGGCGGCTGGCATTGCCTTCATCCGGCTGATCACGCCGACCACGGACGATGCGCGTCTCGAGCAGGTCTTGGAGAACACGTCTGGCTTCCTATATTACGTTTCTGTCGCCGGGATTACCGGTGCGGGCATGGGTGGGCCGGACATGGTTCGCGCCGCACGTGCCCGGATCGAGGCGCAATCTGACCTGCCGGTGGCTGTCGGTTTTGGTATTCGTACACAGGATGACGTACGCGCGATGTCGACAGCAACGGACGCCGTGGTGGTTGGCTCTGCCCTTGTTGAGCAGATATTCAAGGCGTCCGAGGCGACAGGGGCGTTGGATTCCAAGGGCTTAGAGGCCGTTGAAGCCTTTGCTGCTGACCTGGCTGCCGGTGTCAGATAGCCTTGTTTGGCCAATTTCAGGCGTTATCATGGCCTGTGTAGTCGTTTTGAGGAAAGGAACGCCAAGATGAACTGGATGCGAGACTATGTTCGCCCCACTCTGCGTGCCGTCTTCAAACGGTCCGACGATAGCGAAGAGGTAAAGTGGCATTCCTGCAAAAAATGCGGGCAGATGATCTATCGCCGCGATTTTGTGGCTGCCCAGTATGTTTGCCCCCAATGCGACCATCATGAACGGATCGGTCCGCAGGAACGGTTCGATGCGCTCTTTGACGAAGGGGTCTACCAGCTGATCGACATGCCCCGGGGCATGGACGACCCATTGAAATTTCGCGACAAGAAGAAATATGCCGACCGGCTGAAAGAAAGCCGCAGCAAGACCGATCGGCAGGAAGCCATCAGTGCGGCCACCGGCAAGCTCGCTGGTCAGCGTACCGTGATTGCTGTGCAGGACTTTGCCTTTATGGCTGGGTCTCTGGGCGTGGGTGCTGGTGACGCGTTCCTGGTGGCGGTCCGCGAAGCGATCGCAGAAAACGCGCCTTTCGTGATGTTCACCGCTGCTGGTGGTGCGCGCATGCAGGAAGGTATTCTGTCCCTGATGCAGATGCCGCGTACTACGGTCGCGCTGGAGTTGCTGCGTGAAGCTGGGCTGCCTTACATTGTTGTTTTGACGGACCCCACGACCGGTGGTGTGACGGCGTCTTATGCCATGCTTGGTGATATTCAGATTTCTGAACCCGGAGCGCTGATCGGCTTTGCCGGCCCGCGCGTGATTGAAGATACGATCCGCGAGCAGCTGCCGGAAGGCTTCCAGCGGGCGGAGTATCTGCTGGAGCATGGCATGATCGACATGGTTGTCCACCGCCATGAATTGCGGGACACGCTGGCCGGCATTATCTCGCTTTTGATAGACCAGCGTCGCGCCGGTGGTGATTTGCCGCTTTTGGCAAATGCCTCATCTGGCGCTTAGCCACAGACCGAGGGTTCGCGGCGTTATATGTCGAGTGAAGACGCCCTTGAGCGGCTGTTCAGCCTGCATCCCAAACTGATCGACCTGTCGCTGGGGCGCATGCAGCGCCTGTTGGCAGCCCTTGGCCAGCCTGAACAGCACTTGCCGCCGGTCATTCATATCGCTGGCACAAATGGCAAAGGCTCGACGCTTTCTTTTTTGCGGGCCTTCCTGGAGGCAGGCGGCAATCAGATCCAAGCGTATACCTCACCCCATTTGGTGCGCTTTCATGAACGCATTCGCTTATCAGACGGCCTGATTACGGAGGCCGCGTTGCAACAGGTGCTGGATGATGTGGAACGGGTCAATGATGGCGAAGCTATCACGTTTTTTGAAGCGACAACGGCTGTTGCCCTGGCAGCCTTCGCGAAAGATGAAGCTGCAGATTTTTGTCTGCTGGAAGTGGGGCTTGGTGGCCGGTTCGACGCCACCAATGTGATCGATGCCCCAGCCGCGTGCATCATCACGCCGGTAGCGATGGACCATGAACACTTTCTGGGTAATCGGCTGGATGGCATTGCGGGCGAAAAGGCCGGCATCCTGAAACCGGGTGTGCCGGCCTTCATTGCAGGCCAGCAGCCAGAAGCACAGGCCGTCATCGAAGAAGAAGCCGAAAAAGTTGGCGCGCCATTGTTTGTGGCGGGGCGTGATTGGCGCGTATCTCTATCAGACGGTGGGTTTGTGTTTGAAGATGCACAGGGCGTAGCGGAGTTGCCTATGCCTGCATTGTCGGGTGCGCACCAAATGCATAATGCCGGGGTTGCCCTGGCCTGTTTGCGTCATCTGGGTCAGTGCACCGACGCGGCAGCCAAGAAGGGCATGGCACGGGTAAGCTGGCCCGCGCGCCTGCAGCCAATTACCGAGGGCCCTCTGGCTGATATCCGCGATGGCAAAGGCAGCCTGAGACTGGATGGGGGCCACAATGAACACGCCGCACAGGCGGTGGTCGAGTATTTGGCTGGCCGAAAGGTGCATGTGGTGATGGGCCTAATGGCCAATCGCGCGCCCGAGCCATTGCTGGGCATTGTCAGCGATATTGCCCAAAGCTTCACCTTTGTGCCGATTGACGGTGAAGAGGCGCATACGCCCGATACGCTGATTGAAGCGGCAGAAGGTATGGGGCTGCAAGCCAGTAAGGCAAAATCTATATCTTCTGCGCTACAGGCGTTGCCTGAAGGAGACTGTCTGATCTTTGGGTCGCTCTATTTGGCGGGCCAGGTTCTCGCGCAGTCCGGTCTGGCACCTCAGTAGAAACAAAAAAGGCACCTCAAAAGAGGTGCCTTTCTCAATCCGAATGTCGGATGGGATCAGATGGATTCGTTAATCCATTCCACGATCTTGTTCTTAGGCATGGCACCAACCTTTGTGGCGGCAATTTCACCATCTTTGAACAGCATCATCGTCGGGATGCCGCGCACGCCATAGCTACCCGGTGTGTTCGGGTTCTCGTCGATGTTGAGCTTGGCCACGGTCACGGTGTCGGCCATTTCTTCAGAAATTTCGTCAAGAGCCGGAGCAATCTGCTTGCAGGGGCCGCACCATTCTGCCCAGTAATCAACCAGGACCACACCCTGGGATTCGAGGACATCGGCGGAGAAGCTGTCGTCGGTAATTGTTTTGGTTGCCATGGAAGCATACCTTTCTGCGCGGAGCACTGTTTTGTCGAATGATGTCCGAATGTAGGAAGGCCCCCTTGCAAGGTCAAGGGCTAGCGATGGTGAAGGTCTAGATCTGGTGCTCGTCTGGTATTGTGTCGAGCATATCTTGTGGCAATTGCATCAAGGTGGGCCCGTCAGTCCAAAGCAGGGCACATTGTATGTCGGCCTCTGGGTATATCTGCTGCAGCAGTTTTTGGTAGGTCGCCATCTGAGCTAGATATTGCCCCGGCACGCCCTGTGCCTGCTTCGGCGGTGGCCGGTTTGTCTTGTAGTCAACCACCATAATTCTGTCGCTTTCGACCACGAGGCGGTCAACCACCCCGCTGACCGGGGTGTCGCCGACGAGGCCACTCAGGGCGACCTCCGCCAGACTGTCCGGCCCGAAGAGCGGGGCAAAGGCTGGGTCGTCCAGAATGACCATGACTTCTTCGACCCATTGTTCAATCGTTTCAGCGTCCAGCCCGTTAGCAGGCTGGGCCAGAAGTGCCCTGGCATTATGCCGCCGGCCTTCTGTGGCAATTTCAGGCAGAATTTCCAGTAATTTGTGGATCAACAAGCCACGTTTGAAGTGGTTATCCTGCACGCCTTCCAGCGGACTGCGCACTGCAACCTCATTGCCGGATGGCCTGGATGGCATCAAGGGGCGTACGGGTGTGGGTTCCGGGGCAGGCGGTGCGAGTGCCCAATCGGGGACGGGATCTGCCTGATCTGGCGTGGTGCTACTTTTTGCCGTGCCATCAGATTTGTGACCCGTTGTGTAAGTGCGGATGCTTCGTCCAGCGGCGTCCAGGTCTTCTGTTACGCCGTCCATGGTGTCAAAGGCGTTGGCGACATGGGTGTACCAGCAGTTTCCGGGAATCTTGAATATCTTGAGCGGCAGGTAGCCGCAGATATAAAGTTCATCTTCAGCACGGGTAAGGCCCACATAGAGTTGGCGATGATATTCCTGCTGGTCCGCTTGGCTGTCGTTTTCCTTCAGCCGTGCCGCTGGCCCCCGCATCAGCTCAGAACGGGTTGACCACAGTGGCAGCGGCGGGTCGGTATCCAGCTCATATATTGTTGTGGTCGCGGTTGGCACATTGATCGTATCCGGCAGGAAGACGATAGGGGCCTGCAGACCCTTAGCGCCGTGAACGGTCATGACACGTACCTGTCCCTGCGCCTGTTCCAACTCGCGTTTTACTTCGGTGTCGCTGGCCTCCAACCAATGCAGAAAACCTTCCAGGCTGGGGGTGTGGTCCCGTTCATAGTCCAGTGACAAGTTGATGAACTCGTCCAGCGGATCCTCCGCTTCCGGTCCCAGCCGACTCAGCAGTTTCATGCGGCCATCCAACTCGCTCAGCACCCGACCGTAGAAGTCGAACGGGCGCAGGTTGGCGAATTGCTGGACCTCCCTCAGTTGAGCGAGGGTGTTGGCATAGACCCCGTTGCCAGCTGCGGCGTCTTTAAGGGCTGCCAGAAGGCTGCCGTCTCGGTTGGGCGCCAGCTCAATAAGGTGACTGTCGTCTAGCCCAAACAGGGGGCTTTTCAGTACGGTAGCCAGGGTCAAATCGTCATTGGGCATCAGGGCGAAGCGCCCCAGGGCGACCAAATCCATGATGACCAATTGCTCATTAAGAACCATGCGGTCCATGCCAGCGACATCGATGCTTTTTGCCTTCAGGGCATTGACCATAGCGTCGAAAAATTCATTCCGTCGCCGTACCAGGATCAAAATATCACCCGCCTCAATGGGGCGACCCTTGGCGGCGAGGACAGTCTTGCTATCGATCCATTCGCCAACTTGTTCGGCAATGCGCCGGGCCAGGCGCGCATAGGGTGGGTCGTCGGATATCTGCTGCACTGGCAGCTGCCATCTTTCCGGGGCTTGTTGGTCGTCCTTGTTGTTCGCTTCTGGCTCCCACAGGGAAACTTTGCCGGCAACATCCCGTCGGAACGCGTGGTGCTTGATCGCAGGGGCTGTTGCCGCCAATTGCAATCCGTCTGCGGCGCCGGGCAGAGCAAAGGTAGCGTCTACGACATCCAACACCGCCTGTGTGGATCGGTAAGAAAGATCAAGCACAGCATCATTGAAGGCCTGGCCACTAGGGGTGATTGTGTCCCCGAAATACTGGCGCATATATTCAAATTCACGGGGCATGGCGCCCTGGAAGCGATAGATCGACTGTTTGGGGTCGCCGACGGCAAAGACGGTGCGGGTGCGATCAGGCTCTAGCTGATCAAAGAAGGCATCGGCCAAAGAGCGGACAATAGACCACTGGTCTGCATTGGTGTCCTGTGCTTCATCAACAAGGATATGGTCCAACCCGCCATCAAGTTTATAGAGCACCCAGGGTGCACTGTTTTCGACCAGTTGGCGGGCCTTTTTGATCAGGTCGGCAAAATCCATCAACCCCGCATCACCTTTCAACTGGTCATAAATACTCATCATCTCTTTCGCGAAAATAAAGAGGTGCCGACTGCTCTCCACCACGTCGAACATGGCGAGCAGGTCGGCCACGTTTTGAAGGCGCAGCGCTTCATCCAAAAGAATTTCTGGCAGCGTCTCCAATTCTGCCATGGCAGCTTTTGTCGGCTTTTTTTGCCTTGGGGTCTGGCTTTGGGTCAGGAACAACAAAGTATAGGCGTTGAAGTTCTCTATGCGTCTTTGTTCAGGCGCATTGAGCCAGTCTTCTATAGCCGCAGCCCTTTCCTGCTCGCTTTTTGAGCCATATTTCAGGGCGTCAACGGCTGTCAGCAGCATCGGCTTGCTGTAAGATGACTCCCCACAGGCCTCCTGAACAAGGTCTGCTTTACCATTCCAGCGGCCTATACCGAGGGTGATTCTCCATTGCCCTTCGGCCTCATACACGTCCGCAGCATTGGTGAACAGGGCATCCTTGCTCAACATTTTGTCGACCAGTTCCTGAAATTTGGTTTCGGCGACATGGGCGGTCAGGAAATCTATTGCCGCTGAAAGGTCTGAATTGTCTTGGCCTGCCTTGGCAAATACTTGCTTGCGGGCCTCCGTTTTCAGTTCCGCTGATGTTCGGTCATCCATGACAGCAAAGTGTGGGGCGATGTCTGCCTCCAGCGGGAAACGCGCCATCAGGGACTGGCAAAAAGCATGAATGGTTGAGATCTGCAAGCCGCCCGGGGCATCCAATACGCGGACAAACAGCTCTCTTGCTGCGACTAGGAGGTTGCCATCGGGGTTCTCTATGCCGAGTTGTAGTAATTCCTGTTTGAGTTTGTCTTCGGGCATCGAGACCCAGGAGGCTAGCCGCTGCTTAATGCGGTTCGACATCTCAGCCGCTGCTGCCTTGGTGAAAGTCAAGCACAGGATGCGATAGGGCAGGGCGCCGTCTAACAGCAACCGCACAACACGGTTGGTCAGTACATGTGTCTTGCCACTACCAGCAGAGGCGGACACCCAGGCCGAGCCTGCAGGGTCGGCGGCAATTTCCTGCTGCGGATTGCGCGTGAAG
>JAURPT010000087.1 GCA_030836535.1 Alphaproteobacteria bacterium | reverse complement strand
TGAAGGTTGGGAAGGTCGCCTTGACTTTGTCCAGCAAGACCTGGGTGGCTGGACCGGTGCCATGGGCATCAGTGCCAAGCGGCGCGATTTTGCCGCCATTGGTGAAGAAGCCTTCACGCCACCATCGATTACGGAGCAATGGGGTATCTTTATTGCCGAAGAAGCGGAATTGGGGGCCATCAACCTGCAGTTAGGCCTGCGCCATGACCAGACTCGGACGAAAAACCTGGCTACGCAGGAACGGCAGAAGTTCAGTCAGTTCAGCGCCAGCATCGGTGCCATCTGGTCCGCATCGAACTCAACAGACATTCTGTTGAACCTGTCACGCACCGAACGCGCCCCCACGGCAGAAGAGCTGTATTCCAACGGTGCGCATCTGGCGACCCAGACCTTCGAGTTGGGCGATTCCACCTTGGGTGAAGAAACGGCCTGGTCGGCAGAATTGGGCCTGCGGCTCGACACGGGCCAGTTCTCGCTGGAAGCCTTTGTCTATTACACACGGTATGAAGACTATATCTACCAGCAGGATCTGGGCCTTGAGGAAGATGAGCTACCCGTGCTGCAATATGCAGCCGGTGATGCCAGCTTCCATGGTGTGGAGGTGGACCTGCGCTATGACTTCGGTGGCGGCTGGTCTGCTCATACGCAACTAGATGCCATTCGGGCCAAGCTGCGCAATGGCGGCGGCAATTTGCCGCGCATCCCGCCCCTGAGTGCGACTATCGGGGTTGACTATGATGGCCCGCGCTTCCAGGCAGGCGTTGATGTCAGTATCACGGATCATCAAAACCGGGTCGCTGCATTTGAAGACCGCACGCCAGGTCATGGGTTTGCCAATGCCTATGTCGCCTGGCAGCCATTTGGCAATCGCCCGGATCTGTCACTGCGCCTGCAGGGCAAGAACCTGTTCAACACTGCAGGGTTCAACCACTCAAGCTTCACGAAGTTTGAAGCACCCTTGCCGGGGCGGGAAATCAAGTTCCTGGTGGTGGGCCGGTTCTAAGCCAGCTCACCCTTCAAGGCCTGCGCGATCAGCTCTTTCGAATTGGCACCGCCATAGAGCGCAATGAAAGAGCCCATGCGCGGGCCCTGGGACTGGCCGAGCAGCGTTTCATAGAGCGCCTTGAACCAGTCACGCAGCGGGTCGAACTCGTACTTCTTACCCAGGGCATAAATCTCGTTCTGTATATCTTGTGCAGCCATGTCTTCGGCGGCACCATCGAGGAAGGCTAACAGCTCTTCCATCGCCTGAATTTCTTTGCCTTCGGGTGCGCGGAACTGGCGCGTCGGGGCCACAAAGTCCTGATAATAGGCAATGGCAAAACCGACCAACCGGTCGAGCAATGGGTGATTTTCCGGCGTTGCGCCCGGCGCATATTTAGAGATGAACTGCCACAACTTGGCCGGGCTGTCCGCATGGCTGGCGCCCACCAGGTTCAACAACAGGCCAAAGGAAATCGGCATGTCTTCTGCGGGCGGCTGACCATTATGGATATGCCAGACAGGGTTACCGAGCTGTTTGTCTGCGTCCTGGCCGTCAAAGGCGTCGAGGAACTTTACATATTCATCAACCGCCTTGGGGATCACGTCAAAATACAGACGCTTGGCCTTGCGCGGCGACTGGAACATGTAGAGCGACAGGCTTTCTGGCGCGGCATATTTCAGCCACTCTTCAATCGTCAGGCCATTGCCCTTGGACTTTGAAATCTTGGCGCCATTTTCGTCGAGGAACAGCTCGTAATTAAAGCCTTCTGGCGGGGTGCCACCAAGAATGCGGGTGATCTTGCTCGACAGAGTAACCGAGTCGATCAGGTCCTTCCCGGCCATTTCATAGTCAACACCCAGCGCCGTCCAGCGCATGGCCCAGTCGACCTTCCACTGCAGCTTACAATGGCCGCCGGTGACCGGCACTTCAACATGGCTGCCGTCTTCATCTTCATAGGTGATGGTGCCTGCCTCGACATTACGGTCGACCACCGGCACCTGCAGCACCTTGCCTGTTTTGGGGCACACCGGCAGAAAGGGGCTGTATGTCTTGCGGCGTTCTTCACCCAATGTGGGCAGGATGACATTGATCACCGCGTCATAGCGTTCCAGCACCTTGAGCAGCGTTTCATCAAAGTCGCCGGAAGAGTAACAATCGGTCGCGCTATAGAATTCGTAGTCGAAGCCGAATTGGTCCAGGAAGGCCTTGAGACGCTCATTATTGGCAGAGCCAAAACTGAGGTTGGAACCAAACGGGTCAGGCACCTTGGTCAATGGCAGGCCCAAATATTGCTCGGTCTCTTTGATATTGGGGACATTGTCGGGCACCTTGCGCATGCCGTCCATGTCGTCAGAAAAGGCAATCAGCCGTGTCGGGCGGTCAGAGAGAATCTGGAATGCCTGGCGCACCATGGTTGTGCGCGCCACTTCGCCAAAGGTACCAATATGCGGCAGACCCGACGGGCCATAGCCTGTCTCAAAGATGACGGGTTCGTCAGCGGGTTTACCCATTTTATCCAATCGCTTGATTAGGTTGCGGGCCTCCACAAAAGGCCAGGCGTTGGAATTCAGGGCGATGTCGCGCAATGCTGTGTCCGAGGTGCTCATAGGGCGGGTCTTATAGGCATGTGCGCCGTGGCGTCAACCAATTGCTTTGGTTTGCCTGCTACGCGCGATAGGCTGGGCGCATGAGCCTGCCCACCACCCCCTTCGCCAGAGACTGCGACGCCATGATTGTTGGCCTGCTGGAATGCACCCAGCTGACCGTCGATGGCGAGCTGGAAACGCTGACGCCACAGCAGGCAAAAACCGCCATGGCGCGCACGCCGCACCTCATTTGCCATGAACCAGGGGTTGCCAACCATTTGCGGGTGAAATCTGCCCCCGGTCAGCTTGATGTGCTGGATTTATTTGCCTTTGTGTACCCCGCACGCTTTTGCCTGCCGCACCCACAAGGCATTGCAGAAGCACTGGGCCTGCCGCCACCCGGCTTTGACCCGGCGGACCAGGCCGCCACCTTACTGCAGGCCACCACCCATATGCTCGACATGCTAGCTAGCGACACTTACCCGGACAAGCAGGAAGCCTTGCTGGTTGCCATGACCATGGCCCGTTCCGGATGGGCCTGGGGTCGCGATGCCGTGTTTGCCCTGTCTGGCGAGGCGGTGCCCGCCAAAAACCCTGGTGGGCGCACGGGGCTGAGCATCTGGCAGCACCTTGAAGAATGGGAAGATGAAGCCCCCCTGCCATCGCCGGCCGACAACCCGATCAGTGACGGTGATACCATCAGCCGTCTGGCACAGCTATTAGGCCCCAGGTCAGAAGACCGGGAAGAACAGCGCGACTTTGCCTGTGATGTCAGCCGCGCCTTCAGGCCCCGCGAAATTGCCAAGGCGCCCAATGCGGTGTTGGCCGAGGCAGGCACCGGCGTTGGTAAAACCCTTGGTTATGTGGCGCCCGCGACCCTTTGGGCGGAGAAAAATGGCGCACCCGTTTGGCTGTCGACCTATACCAAGAACCTGCAGCGGCAGATCGACCAGGAATTGGACCGGCGCTACCCGGACCGGCAGGAAAAGGCAGAAAAAGTCGTCATCCGCAAGGGGCGTGAAAATTACCTCTGCCTGTTGAACCTGGAAGAAGCTATTGCCCGTGCGCAGGCCGCGCCTGAGAACCTCGTGCGGCTGGGGTTGGTGGCGCGTTGGGCACGCTATACGCGCGACGGCGATATGGTCGGCGGCGACCTGCCCGGCTGGCTTCTGCAACGTCTGGGCACAGCCCGCGCCTCTGGCCTGACTGACCGACGTGGTGAATGCGTCTTTGCCGGCTGCCAGCACTGGCGCAAATGCTATATCGAACATTCATCCCGCAAAGCCCGGCACGCCGATTTGGTCGTCGCCAACCACGCCCTGGTGATGGTGCGCGCCGCCCGCTATGGCCATGAAGAGGGCATGCCCACCCGCTATATCTTTGATGAAGGCCACCACATTTTTGATGCCGCCGACAGCGCCTTTTCATCGCATCTCAGCGGGGTAGAGGCCGCCGAGTTACGTCGCTGGGTCCGGGGTGGCGAAAGCAGCCGCCGCAGCCGCGCCCGTGGGCTGGAAACCCGCATTGGCGACCTGATCGGCGACCATGACCAGGCCAACGAAGCACTTCATCAGGCTGTCCGGGCCGCCGCCCAATTACCGGGGGAAGGCTGGCTCGCCCGCATTGGAGCCGACAACCCGCAAGGCCCGGCGGAACATTTCCTGGCTGCCTTGCGTGCCCATGTACACGCCCGCGCCGGGGGTGAAAACGCCCCCTATTCGCTTGAAGCCTCCATCAACGACCCGTCAGACCAATTGCTGGAAACAGCCAACCAGTTACAGGCAAGGCTGCAAGAGCTGGGCAAGCCGCTGCAGGAACTATCGCGCCTGTTGCACAAACACATGACCGACCATGCGGACACGCTCGACACAGCCGCGCGGAACCGACTGGATGCGGCTGGCGAGGGTATCCTCTGGCGGGTAGAGGCCATGGTGCTGCCCTGGATGGGGATGCTGCAGGCCATCAAGTCCAGCACCGAAGAAGGGTTTGTCGACTGGTTTTCACTCGAACGTATCGGCAAGCGCGAGATCGACTACGGCATGCACCGGCACTGGGTAGACCCCACCCAACCCTTCGCCAAGGCGGTGCTGGAACCCGCCCATGGCGTTGTCGTAACCTCTGCCACCCTGCGCGATAAAGTAGAGCATCACAGCGACCAGACACGTGGTAACGAGGAACCTGACGACCAACATGCCGACTGGCAAAGGGCTGAGATGCGCACGGGCTTTAACCATCTGGCCATGCCCGCCCGGCGATCAAGCGTCACCTCGCCTTTTGATTATGCGAACAATACCAAGGTGCTGATCGTTAATGATCTGAACAAGAATGACCCGGCCATGGTCGCAAGCGCCTATCGCACATTGTTTCTGGCCGCCGGTGGTGGAGGGCTGGGTTTGTTCACGGCCATTGCCCGCCTGCGTGGGGTCTACGCACAGCTTGCCGAACCATTGTCAGAAGAGAGCATTCCGCTTTACGCACAACATGTGGATGCCCTCGACCCCGGCACGCTGGTGGACATCTTCCGGGCTGACCGCCACGCCTGCCTGTTGGGTACTGACGCCGTGCGCGACGGCGTAGACGTCCCCGGCGACGCATTGCGGATGCTGGTATTTGACCGTGTGCCCTGGCCACGACCGACCATCATGCACCGGGCGCGCCGGGAAGCCTTTGGCAACCGCAATTATGACGACATGATCGCCCGCCTGAGGCTGAAGCAGGCCTTTGGGCGGCTGGTGCGCCGGGCAGATGACCGCGGTATCTTTGTCATGCTCGACGGAGCCATGCCTTCACGCCTGCTGACGGCCTTCCCAGACGGCGTTGAAGTGAAGCGGTTGGGGCTGGCGGATGCCGTACAAACCGCCAAGCAATTCTATGCTGATCAACAGGCCGCAGAAGAAGAAGCCCTGGCAGAAGCGCTTGGAAGTGAAGGCTTTGGGGCTTGAAGGGAGGCGACATGGCCCCTAGATTTGAAGCCTGCCACCACACGGCACCTTGTCGAATTCGGAGAGAATGAATGAGCAACCCGGACGTTTCACCGCATCAGGCCCTAATCCAGCTGATGGTATTGGTTTCAGCCTCTGACTCCGACATGACAGACCAAGAATTGGCCACCATGACCCAGGCGGTCGTACACCTGCCCGCCTTTGCTGACTATGATCTGGACGACATGGCCGCCGTTGCGGAAGCCTGTGCCATACTGCTCGCCGATGATGATGGCGTCGAGAAGGTCCTGGATACGGTGCGGGACCAATTACCCACCGCTTTCTACGATACAGCCTATGCCCTGGCCTGCCGGGTTGCTGCCGTCGATGGCGAACTGACTCAGGAAGAACTGCAATTGCTGGAGATGATCCGCCACGAATTGCGGATCGACCGGCTGACCGCTGCGGGCATTGAACGAGGCGTCGCCGCTCTTTACCGCCGAAGCGAAGAAGGCTAGGCTAACGCCAAAGGCATGGCCCACTATGATTGAACAGGCAATATTACCGGAGGCCGTGATTCGGCTTTCATTTTTTGTCGTGCTGTTCATGGCCTTTGCCCTGCTGGAACACCGTTTCCCCAAAAAGCAACGCTCCACGTCCAAGTCCATCCGCTGGCGCAATAATATGGCGATCATTCTGGGCAACACGCTGGTACTTCGCGGCCTGTTTTGGCTGGTTGGCACCACAGCCGTGGGTGTTGCACTGCTGGCCGAAAGCAAAGGCCTAGGCCTGTTAAATCAGTGGAACACGTCAGGGCCGCTGACATTTCTGATCGGCTTCCTGATCATGGATTTTGTTATCTATGCCCAGCACGTGCTGATGCATCGCATCAAGCCGTTATGGCGCCTGCACCGGATGCACCATGCCGACACCGATATTGATGTCAGCACCGGATTGCGCTTTCACCCGCTGGAGATCATCATCTCCATGGGCATCAAATTTGCGGTTATCCTTGTCTTTGGCATTTCACCTCTGGTGGTCATCATTTTTGAGGTCGTGCTCAACGCGACTTCCATGTTCAACCATGCCAATTGGTCGCTGCCACCCCGATTGGACGCCGTCCTGCGGCTGGTGCTGGTAACGCCAGATATGCACCGGGTACACCACTCGGTTCATACAGAAGAGCTCAACAATAACTTCGGCTTCAACCTGCCGTGGTGGGACAGGCTATGCCGCACCTATAAAGCCCAGCCGAAAGACGGCCACCAGGACATGCTGATCGGATTAAATGACTTCAGAGCTGAAAAATACCTGTCCCCGGCAGCCATGCTCGCGATACCCTTTGTGTCGGGTCGGGAAATGGATGACGATTCCGGAGGGTCGGCATGAAGCAGTTGGTTTTACTGCGCCACGCCAAAGCAAAACGCCACGCGGATGATGGCACCGACGAGCAAAGAGCGCTCTCCAACCGGGGTACGCAGGATGCAAAGCTTGTGGGCCGTTACCTGCGCGATCTTGAGGTCAAACCTAACCTGATCGTGCATTCGACCGCCACACGCACGACAGAAACCGCCTATGCCGTCTGCAATGAGCTGCACCCAACACCCATGACGCTGGGGGAAGATGGGCTTTATCTAGCCAGCGAATCCGGGATCATGGACTGCATTCGCCGCACCGAGCCGGAGGTGAACAGCCTGGTGCTTGTGGGCCACAATCCCGGCATTGCCGACCTAGCCTTTTATATGAAGGAGAGCCATGACGAGCCGTTGGACATCAACGAGTTCAAGGTCTACCCACCGGCGGCCTGCGCCATCTTCCAGCTCGATATTGATGACTGGTGCAACGCCTTGCGCGGTCATATGACCCATTACCAACTGGCCGAGGATTTGGCAGATGGCAGTCGTGTGAGCCTTCGCCCATGACGGACTTGAGCTGATGAGGGAAAAGGAACTTCGGCTTGCCATTGTCTGTAGCGGCGGTATTTCGCTCGCTGTCTACATGCATGGGCTGACGCGCGAGCTGTTGAAGCTCTCGCGTGCCTCCAGCTTCTATCATGCCGTGCCGGAGG
>JAURPT010000086.1 GCA_030836535.1 Alphaproteobacteria bacterium | reverse complement strand
GGTTGAACAGCTCACCGTCTGGGAGTTGATCCATTGCGCCTTCAGCCCGCTCTTGCTGGGGTTTGAGAAAGACTCAAGTACCGCGCTGTCCGTTGGTCTCGCCCGCCGCGCGATTGAACTGGACCCGGACAACGCCCGCGCCAAAGCGGCCCTGGCGTGGTCCCTTGGCAACCGGGCTGCTGGCAACCTGCGCCCCTGGCAAACAGCAGAAATGGCAGAAGCGCTGGAAGTCGGGCAGGAAGCCTTGCGGCAAGACCGGGGGGATAGCGTTGTACTGTATTGCTGGGCCTGTGTATTGATCTATGCAAGACGCATAGACGAGGGCATCAGCTTTTTAAACCGGGCGCTTGAGATCAATCCCTACGACGCCCAGTCGCTGGCCTTTCTTGGCTCCGCGCATATTCGCCAGAAGAAGCAGGATGAAGGCATCGCCTATGTGGAACAGGCCATGGCCCTGAGCCCTGAGGACCCTCGGCTCTACATATGGTATGCCTATCTGACCATGGGACACTTTGCCGCCGAGCGCCCAGCTGAGGCAGTTGACTGCGCCCGCAATGCTATCAAGCATCATCCGACCTTCATGATGGTGCGGGTGTTTCTTGCCGCTGCTGAGGCAGCTCTGGGCCACGACAAAGAAGCAAATGAGGCAGTGGACGAAATCTTGCGCCTGGACCCTGCTTATGATTTCCAGCGAAATTTCGACATGTACAAAGATGGTGCGATTGACGCCGCACCCTTGCCGGAGCGCATGTATCCGCTGGTCAAAGTGCTTGAGAAGCGTGGCATTCACATAGAGCTGACGTCGTTATAATCCGCAACAATCAGGAACTCGCGGTTGCCTTCCGGGCCGGTGATCGGGCTTTCCGTGATACCTCGCACAGTCCAACCCGGCTGGTCACTCACCCAGGCCTCGATACGGTCACAAACCTGCTGATGTAGTGCCGTGTCCTTGACCACGCCTTTTTTGCCGACCTGCTCTTTACCGACTTCGAATTGCGGTTTGATCAGCACCGCCAGTATTGCACCGGGTGCTGCCAAAGCAAGCGACGCTGGCAGGATCGTCTCCAGGCCAATAAAGCTGGCATCACAGGTGATCAGGTCTACCGGATCAGGGATTTCCTCTGTCGTCAGGTAACGGGCATTCTGCCGCTCCAGCACGACAACCCGGTCATCCTCCCGCAGCTTCCACGCCAATTGGCCATGGCCAACATCCACCGCATAGACCTTCGCAGCCCCATGGTGTAGCGCAACATCCGTAAAGCCACCGGTGGACGCTCCTACATCGAGTACCACTTTGCCTTCAAGCGACAGGTCAAATTCCTGAATGGCATGGTCCAGTTTGAGGCCGCCCCGGCTCACCCAAGGATGGTCCTTGCTTTTGACCGACAAGCCCTCGCCTTCGGCAATCGTTTGCCCCGGTTTTTCGATACGTTTGGTACCTTGATACACAGCTCCGGCCATGATCAGCGCCTGGGCACGGGAGCGACTTTCCGCCAGCCCTAATTCCACCAGCCGGACATCTACACGGGTTTTCGCCATGGTGATGAATGCCCGCGCTAGGCAGACTTGGGGGCATCGGCCTGAAGGTCTGAGGCATCGACACCCAGAGCACCGAGCGCCTTGCAGGCAATGTCGGCAGCCGTCAGACCCGCCTGTTCATACATAGCCGCCGGGCTATCCTGGTCGATAAATTCATCGGGCAGGAACATAGAGCGGACCTTCAGACCACCATCGAGCAGGCCATCCTCGGCCATAAAGTTCATGACATGGCTGCCAAAGCCGCCAATGGCACCTTCTTCAATGGTGATGAGGACGTCATGATTTTGCGCCAGATTACGGATCAGTTCTTCATCCAACGGCTTGGCAAAACGCGCATCGGCCACGCTGGTGGAATAACCGCGAGCCGCTAACAAATCAGCAGTCTTCAATGATTCCTGCAACCGCGTACCGAAGGAAAGAATGGCCACAGTGGAGCCTTCACGGATCATGCGGCCCTTACCGATCTCAAGCGGAATGCCTTTTTCCGGCAGGTCGATGCCGACCCCTTCGCCGCGAGGAAACCGAAAGGCCGAGGGCCGATCGTTAATTTCTGCAGCGGTCGCCACCATATGCACAAGCTCAGCTTCATCGGCAGCGGCCATCACGACAAAACCCGGTAGGTTTGCTAGATAGGCGACGTCGAAACTGCCAGCATGGGTCGCACCATCGGCACCCACCAGACCCGCACGATCAATGGCAAAACGCACCGGCAGGCGCTGGATAGCTACATCATGAACCACCTGGTCATAGGCCCGTTGCAGGAAGGTTGAGTATATCGCTGCAAAAGGCTTGAAGCCTTCTGTTGCCAGGCCAGCGGCAAAGGTCACGCCATGCTGTTCGGCAATGCCGACGTCAAAACTGCGGTCGGGGAATTGTTCTGCAAACAGGTCGAGCCCGGTGCCAGATGGCATGGCAGCCGTAATGGCGACAATCTTGTCGTCTTCCTGCGCCTGGGCGATCAGGCTATTGGCGAACACTTTCGTATAGGCCGGGGCATTGGGTTTGCTCTTGGCCTGGGTGCCGGTAATGACATCGAATTTCGAGACGCCATGATATTTGTCGGCAGACGCCTCTGCGGGCTCGTAGCCTTTACCCTTCTGGGTGACAACATGCACCAGTATTGGCCCGTCTTTAGCATCACGCACATTGCGCAGGACCGGCAAAAGATGGTCGAGATTGTGACCATCAATAGGCCCAACATAATAGAAGCCAAGCTCTTCAAACAGCGTGCCGCCGGTCGCCATGCCACGAGCATATTCCTCCGCCCGCTTGGCGCGTTCTTCAATTGGTTTGGGGAACTTGTGGGCAATTTGCTTAAGCACATCGCGCAGGCCCAAATAGGGGCGCGACGACAATAGCTTGGCCAGATACGCACTCATAGCGCCCACGGGTGGGGCGATCGACATGTCATTGTCGTTGAGGATGACAATCAGCTTCTTGTCCATAGAGCCAGCATTGTTCATGGCCTCATAGGCCATACCGGCGCTCATGGAACCGTCGCCGATGACGGCAACCACATTATTGTCACCATCCTGCAGGTCGCGGCCAACGGCCATGCCCAACCCGGCTGAAATAGACGTCGAGCTATGCGCGGCCCCGAATGGGTCGTAGTCACTTTCGCTGCGCTTGGTAAAGCCAGACAGCCCACCACCCTGGCGCAATGAATCCATGCGATCACGGCGGCCCGTCAGAATTTTGTGCGGGTAGCATTGATGGCCCACATCCCAGATCAGGCGATCTTCCGGTGTGTTGAAGACGGAATGGATAGCGACTGTCAGCTCGACAACGCCCAGACCTGCCCCCAGATGACCACCGGTTTTGGAAACAGAATGGATTGTATCCCTACGCACTTCATCGGCCAGCGCTACAAGGGTTGCGTCGTCCATCTGCCGGAGATCTGCGGGGGAATTCACATTATCCAGAATAGGTGTATCTCTGTTCAAGACACTCTTTCCGTCTGTTTTTGCTGCCCGTTTTGTCGGTACGGGCCGTCAGGAGCGGCGGTTTATAACAAAATGAGGCAAGAGACGCAAAAGTTCCGCTTTCTCGTCGAAATGGTCCATATGGATCACCGCTTGCTCTGCCAGCATATTGGCCTGCATCCGGGCCCGTTCAACCCCCAAAAGGGAAACAAAAGTCTCCTTCTTGTCATCCTTGCCAACGGCTTTGCCCAGCTCTTCTGCCGAGCCTTCTACATCCAAAAGGTCATCCGTAATCTGGAACGCCAGGCCCAGATCATAGGCATAATTATGGAGCGCATGTTTCTGGTCCGTTGTGGCATGACCCATAATGGCGCCTGCGTCGACAGCAAAACGGATAAGCGCACCGGTCTTCATCTGCTGCAGGCGGGTCACCGCCCCGATATCCAGTGAGGTTGTTTCTGCCAGCATGTCAATCATCTGCCCGCCAACCATGCCATGAGCACCGGCGGCCTGTGCCAAGGCCAACACCAGGTCGGCGCGCACTTTGGGGTCGTGATGAGTGGCTTCGTCGGAAAGAATTTCGAATGCCAGTGTCAGGAGAGCATCGCCTGCCAGCACAGCCGTTGCTTCGCCAAATTTTTTGTGGGTTGTTGGCTTACCACGGCGCATGTCGTCATCGTCCATGCAGGGCAGATCGTCATGCACCAGCGAATAGGTATGGACGCATTCCAGCGCACAGGCAGCGCGGCGGGCCCGTTCTATGGGCACATCAAACAGGGCCGTACTCGCCAGCACCAGGAAGGGTCGCAGCCGCTTGCCACCCGCCAGCAATGCATAGCGCATGGCCTCAAATACTTCGGCCTCATAGTCTTCAACAGGTGGCAGCAGCGCACCAAGCGCCTTGTCGATCTCGCGGGCGACGCTGTTCATTTCGCCCGTCAGCAGGTCCATGTCAGGTTGTTCAGTCAATGGAAGCGGGCTCGGTGCTCAGATAATCGCCAGAGACGACAACCTTTTCGATCCGGGCCTGCGCATTGGCCAGGCGGGCCTCGCAATGCTGCTTGAGATGCGTGCCGCGCGTGTACATGTCGATGGATTCTTCCAGCGAAACCTGGCCGCTCTCCAGCTTCTGGACGAGTGTTTCCAGCTCCGCAAGCGCGTCTTCAAAGCTCAGGGCCTGAATATCCTCGGGTATTGTCTGGTCCGTGTCCGCCATGTCGTCTCTCAATCGCCCTGTTTCAATGGTCAGCTATAGGCTGCAAGTACATCCAGATGGGCACCAACACTGGCTGCCAACGCATCAAGATTGTACCCCCCTTCCAATACAGATATGAGCCGCCCCTGACAATGGTCTGCGGCCACCTTGCACAGTTGCTCTGTCATCCACGCATAGTCTTCTTCCACCAGCGCCAAACCGGCCAAGGGGTCAGCCATATGGGCATCGAAGCCTGCAGAAACAAAGAGGAAATCCGGGTCAAAGTGCTGCAGGGCCGGGATTACCTGCGCTTCAAATGCTGAACGGATAGCCGCCCCGCCAGCGCCTGTCTCCAGCGGTATATTCAGGATGTTCCCCACCCCCGTTTCATGACCATAGCCCGTGCCCGGATAGAGCGGCGACTGGTGAGTCGAAATATAGAGACAGGACGGGTCCTGCTGGAAGATATCCTGCGTGCCGTTGCCGTGGTGTACATCGAAGTCAACAATCGCCACCCGGCCCACGCTGTCATAGTGCTGGGCATGGCGCGCAGCAATGGCCACATTGTTGAACAGGCAAAAGCCCATGGCGGTTGTAACTTCGGCATGGTGACCGGGCGGTCGGGTCGCGCAAAAGGCATTGCCAGCATTGCCGGCCATGACGGCATCTACCGCCTCACAAGCGGCCCCTGCTGCCCGCTGGGCCGCCTCCCAAGACCCTGTTGAGACAACTGTGTCGGCATCAATGAAAACAGGCGCGCCTGTCCCTGTCTGCTGGGTCGCCAGGTGCACGGCATCCATATGGCTTTTCGGATGCACCCGCAGAATATCAGCCATGTCGGCCTTTGGTGCTTCCCGCCGCTCAACATCCTGCCGACCTGCAAGCGCAGACTCGACGGCCCGCAGGCGATCTGGATGTTCAGGGTGGTTGGCTGTAGTGTCGTGGCCCAGGCAGGCAGTATGGCTGAAGACAATCGTCATGGCCCGCCCTTGCCTTACACCATCATGGGGGCGTCGTCTGGCCGGTCGTGCTCGGCCTCGTCGTGTGGCTCTGTCCGCGCGGCACCCGCTGTGCGGAAACGATAAATCCCATCTTCACCAATAGTGCGTTCCATACGCCCCCGGTCCATCAGACAATGCAGATGGGCATAGCATTCACCAATGGCCAGCATCATCTGGAAGGAATCCAGCTCGCGCTCAAACAGTACAGGCAGCAGGTCGACCGCGATCTGACCTTCCATACAGGCTTCTTCCAGCGCTTCCATCCGGTCTTCATGGTGGTGGATCAGATAATCCAGCCGGTCATGCAGCCCATAAAATGGTCGGTTATGGGCCGGCAGCACATAGGCCGTTGACGGCAGGCCCTTGAACTTGTGATGCGAGGCGATCCAGAACTTCATCGGGTTTTCTTCTGGCTCCATCGGATGCACGCTGACATTCGATGTAATGCGCGGCAGTACCTGGTCGCCGGAGATCAGCACATCCAAATCACGGGCATAGAGGCAGACATGTTCCGGCGAATGGCCACTGCCGGTGATCACTTCCCAGTCCCGGTCGCCAAGGCGCAGCGTGTCGCCATCCAACAGGCGGCGATAACCGAAGGGCAACAATTCAGTTGTCCGCTTGTAATTGCCGGTGCCTGCGTCCCGAATTTCGTCCATCACCTTCTGGTCGAGCCCGCTGCGATGGTAAAATCGCATAGCGACCTTGGAGAAGCCCCGGTCCTGTTCGGCCATCACCCCGCGTGAATGGTAAAATTCCGTCCGGCTGATAAACAGCTCAACATCCCAGCGACGGCACAGCCAACCTGCATTACCAATATGGTCGGGGTGCATATGGGTCACGATAACTTTCGTTACTGGCTTGCCATCCATTTCATTGGCGAAAATTTCTTCCCAGGTTTCCTGCACGCCTTCGTCGCGAATGCCCGTGTCAACAATGGCCCAGCCGTCACCGTCTTCAATCAGGTAAAGATTGATGTGGTTGAGCGAGAAAGGCAGCGGCATCTGCAGCCAGCGCACGCCGGGAGCCACTTCAATGGTTTTGCCCGGTGCTGGAGGCGTCTCAATAGGGTAGCGGACATCCGCAAAATTCATAGTGCATTCTCTGGTGGGAAAAGCTGTTGGTGCGGGCATGGTATAGACAAAAGATCGCAAAACCAACTTTTTAACCATGAACTGAACAGCACCATGGCCGTAGACGGAACTGTGATAAGGTTCTAAACCCCTGACCAGAAGATCCGTTCAACAGACGCGCCCATGACCACCGCTTTACCGACCAGCATCAGGACACCCGACGCCACTGCCATCGCAGAGGCCAAGGCCCTATTGCAAGCAGGCGCCTGCATTGGCCTGCCAACGGAGACGGTCTATGGCCTGGCCGCTGATGCCTGTAATGACGACGCCGTGGCCAAAGTCTTTGCCCATAAAAACCGGCCAGACTTTAATCCGCTGATTGTTCATGTTGGCTCACTGGATCAAGCCGCTGAGCTGGTCGAGTTGCCGCCACTGGCCCACACATTGGCAGAGGCTTTCTGGCCCGGCCCACTGACCCTGGTGTTGGACAGAACAGAAGGCTGCCCGGTGTCGCTGCTGGCCAGTGCCGGGCTTAATACGCTTGCCATCCGTATGCCTGCACACCCAGTTGCCCGGCAATTGTTGCAGGAAAGCGGGTTGTGCCTGGCCGCCCCCAGCGCCAACCCGTCCGGGCGCATCAGCCCGACCACAGCGCACCACGTGGCCAGCCAGCTAAACCTGCCCATCGTGCTGGATGGCGGCCCGTGTGACGTAGGGCTGGAATCGACCATATTGCGGGTTGATGGCAACAACCTCACCCTGCTGCGCCCTGGCGGCCTGGCGATTGAAGAAATTGAAGCTGTGTGCGGCACGCCCGTGCAGGTTTTGGACAAGCCAAGCAAGATTACCGCACCAGGTCAGCTACTATCCCATTATGCGCCATCAAAACCCGTTCGGCTGAATGCTGACACTGTTAGCGCTGACGAAGCCTTACTGGCCTTCGGCGAGCCGATCACGGGCGCCAAAACCTGCCTCAACCTGTCGTCCGAAGAAGACTTAACGGAAGCTGCTGCAAACCTGTTTGCCATGTTGCACGCATTAGACGGTAAGACCTGCAGTGGCATCGCTGTCATGCACATCCCCGAAACAGGGTTAGGTCAAGCCATCAATGACCGCCTGCACCGGGCCGCTGCCCCGAGGGATAAGGTAAGAGATGCCAAATGAGCATTGAGGCCATCAAGAAGCTGCTTGGACCGAAAGGTTTTATCGACAACGCGGCCGATATGGCTGCCTATGTGGAGGAACCCCGCGGGCGTTGGGCAGGCCACACGCCACTGGTCGCGCGCCCCGACACAGTAGCTGACGTTGCCAAGGTGGTAGAAATCTGCCAGCAGTCTGGCCTGCACATCACGCCCCAGGGCGGGCATACGGGCCTTGTCGATGGCGGCACACCACATGGGGACGACATATTACTGTCGCTCGGGCGGCTCAACGCCATCCGCGACATTGATGCCGCCGGGTTTACCATGACGGTAGAAGCGGGCTGCATCCTGGCTGACATCCAAACCGCAACCATTGAAGAAGACCGGCTGTTCCCCTTAAGCCTGGCGGCCGAAGGCAGCTGCCAGATCGGCGGGAACCTGTCGACCAATGCCGGTGGCGTGCATGTGTTGCGCTATGGCAATGCGCGCGACCTGGTGCTGGGGCTGGAAGTTGTGCTGCCGGACGGACGCATCTGGCACGGCCTGAACAGCCTGCGCAAAGACAATACAGGTTATGACCTCAAACAACTGTTCCTGGGGGCTGAGGGCACATTGGGCATTATCACAGCGGCGACACTGAAATTGTTCCCCCTGCCCAAGCGCATGAGCGTGGCTTTTGTCGCTTTGCCCAATGTTGAGGCCGCCATCACGTTGCTGGCGCTTGCCAAGGAAAGTCATGGCGATACGCTGAATGCGTTTGAGCTGGTACCGCGCCGCGCCATCGATTTCGTGACGCGCCACCTCGCAGACTGCCGCGACCCCATGAATACAAGCTACCCATGGTATGCACTGGTGGAACTCGCCAGCAGTGATTCAAGCAGCGACACCAATGGACATATGGAGCAATTGCTCGAACAAGCCCTTGGGAAGAACATCATTAGCGACGCCGTGATTGCCCAAAGCGACCGTGAACAAGCTGACCTGTGGCGGCTACGCGAAGAAATTTCGGGCATCCAGAAATTTGAGGGCGGCAGCATCAAACATGATGTTTCCGTTCCTATTCGGCACATCCCCGCCTTTATTGAAGAAGCATCAAAGGCTGTTGAAGGTATGGCCCCCGGCATCCGCCCCGTACCCTTTGGGCATATTGGCGACGGCAACATCCACTTCAACCTGTCCCAGCCAGAGGGTGCAGATAGCGACGCCTTCCTGGACCAGTGGGAAGCCATCAATGAAGTGGTGCACGACATTGTGCATAAATTTGGCGGCAGCATCAGCGCCGAGCACGGCATTGGCCGGGCCAAGGTGGATGAGTTGCGCCGCTATAAGGACCCATTGTCGCTGGAACTCATGGGACGGTTGAAAAATGCGCTCGACCCCGCCAACATCATGAACCCAGGGAGGATTTTGCCGGAGGACCTATCCGGCGGGGAGTAAATCATGAGTTCATCATTCCGTGACGCACGATGGGGCCCGTTATTCGCCTGTACGCTGGCCTATGGCATTGCCTTCGTCGTCGCCATTATCAGTCTGGATTATTGGCCGGACTGGCACCCGATCTGGCGCACGCTTGCAGGAGACATTCTGGCAACACTGGTGATTTTTGCATTCGGTATTGTCTTCCGGAATTCCAGCCTCTACGACCCTTATTGGAGCGTACAGCCTATTGTCATCGCCTTTTACTGGATGGCAATCCCCGTAGCTGCCGACGTGAACATGACCCGCGCCATGATAGCGGCCATTGTGGTGACCCTGTGGGGCGCCCGTTTGACCTATAATTGCTTCCGCCGCTGGACGGATCTGACCCATGAAGACTTCCGTTATCAGGACTTCCGCACGCGCTTTGGCCGCAATTATTGGCTGGTCGACCTGTTCGGTATCGAACTTATGCCCACCGTGATGGTCTTTATTGCCTGCCTGCCACTGTTCCCTGTTGCCGCTGTGTCAGACACACCACTGAACTGGCTGGATGGATTGGCAATCATCGTCACCCTCGGCGCGATCATCATCGAAACAGTGGCGGACGAAAACCTGCAGAAGCACCTACAGTCAAACCCACCCAAAGAGGCCGTGTGCAAGGTCGGCCTGTGGCAATATTCCCGCCACCCGAACTATTTTGGCGAGATCATGTTCTGGTGGGGCCTGTTCCTGTTCGCCGTGGCCACAGACCCAGCCTGGTGGTGGACAGGCGTTGGTGCCTTGTCCGTCACTATATTGTTCGTCTTTGCCTCCATCCCCATGATGGAAACCCGCAAACGGCTGAAGCGCCCAACCTATGACGAGCAGGTAGAAGGCATTTCGGTACTGATACCACTGCCGCCGAAAAACACCTGAGCATGGAGAAACTGCGGCGACATTTGAAGGTGTTTGGCTTTGCCGTCCTGTTCGGCATGGGGGCCTATGTGGTTATCCAGCTGATGATCAGCCTGTCGCGCTGGGCCGGGTTCAACTTTTAGTTCTGCCCCACAGAATCAGAAAGGCCGGGTCCTATTGGGATCCGGCCTTGTCATTTCTGGCGATTAGCCTTCCTTGGTCAGGAGCGAAACACCAAGTTTGGCGCGCCGCTTCAGCCAGGAACTTGGCCGGTAGCGCGGGTCGCCGTAGAACTCGTACATCGCCTCTGAAATCGCGAGGATTTTGTCAGCGCCGATAAAGTCACCATAAGCCAGCGGGCCACGCGGATAGCCCAGGCCCAGCTCAACAGCCGGGTCGATGTCACCTGTCGAGGCAATGCCCTGCTGGGCGATCTCACAACCAATGTTCACAATGGCAGCCACAATGCGCTGAGCAACAAAGCCCGGGCTGTCGTGGATGACCGTCACGGGCACAGCATCGCGGCCCAAGAGTCCCCAGGCACCCTCACGAATGTCAGCGCGGGTAACCGGCGTGGTCATCAGCGTGCGGCGAGACTTGAGGCCAAACAATGGGTCGATAGCGACAACCTGTTCTGCATTCAGGCCAAGCTCCAACGCCGTCGTTGTCGCGTCCTTACCCACCGGCGTGACAACAACAACGCTGTCTGCATCAGCCGCATCAACCACGGCAACACCATTGGCTTCGGCCAGGCCAGCGACAATCTCGGCAACCTCGGCATCCGCATGGGTCAGACAAACAGACTTGGGCAACGCATCTGTCGCTGCTGCTTCAGGCACCGCCACGCGCTTATTGTCTTCATAGGTATAAAAGCCTGCGCCATTCTTGCGGCCATACAGGCCGGCAGCAACGCGCTGGTTGACCAGTGCATTCGGGCGATAACGCGCTTCCTGATAGAACTGGTTATAGATGCTGTCCATTACCGCGCCGGAGACATCCAACCCCGTCAGGTCGAGCAGCTCGAACGGGCCCATGCGGAACCCACCTGCATCGCGCATGATGTCATCTACCGGCAGGTAATCTGCAATGCCTTCAGAGACGACCCGGAAGGCCTCGGTACCAAAGGCCCGACCGGCATGGTTGACGAGGAAGCCTGGTGTATCCAGCGCTACAACCGGGCGGTGGCCCATGGCATTGGCAAAGTCCTGCAGGCGGGCAACAACATCGTCGCTAGTGCGGACAGCCTGGACAATCTCAACCACCTTCATCAGCGGCACCGGGTTAAAGAAGTGGAAACCGGCAACCCGTTCTGGATGCTCACAGGCAGAGGCAATTTCCGCCACAATCAGCGATGATGTGTTCGACGCCAGCACGCAGTCAGGCCGCACAATCTTGTCGAGATCACCGAAAACCTGCTGCTTTACGTCAATGCGTTCAAGAATAGCTTCG
>JAURPT010000085.1 GCA_030836535.1 Alphaproteobacteria bacterium | reverse complement strand
TGCCTGTTCGGGAAATGGGCAAAGACCTGATCGCCATTCGAGATTTTGCGCAGGCTGCAGAAGCTCTTGGGCTGACACATTTGCGGGTGCCAGACCAGGTGTTCCGGCCTGGCTCTGGTGCATTGCATGAACCCATGATGTTGTTGTCCTGGGTCGCGGGTGTCACCAAGACCATTGAACTGGTGCCCTCGGTGATCATTTTACCCGCCCGCCCCACTGTGCTGTTTGCCAAGCAGGCGGCCGCGTTGGATGTTCTGTCCGGTGGGCGTTTGAGGCTGGGCATCGGTGTTGGCGGCAATGAAGCAGAATATGCAGCACTGGGAGAAGATTTTCACACGCGCGGTGCCCGATGCGAAGAGCAGATGGCCTTACTGAAACGCTTGTGGACCGAGGAAGATGTGTCTCATCAAGGCCGGTTTGACCAGCTCGAAGGTGGCGGCGTTGACCCGTTGCCTATCCAACGCCCAATTCCCATGTGGATCGGCGCACGGCCCATTCCCTCGCAACCGGTGATCAATCGTATCGGTCGCTTGGCAGACGGCTGGTTTAATCTGTGTGATCCGTCGGAATATCCTGGTGTGCGCGATGCCGTGCACGCGGTTGCGCGCGAGGCGGGGCGTGACCCATCAACGATTGGGACGGAGGCGGGTGTCGCCGTGGTTGGTGAACGCGAAGCCGAATGGCAAGACCGTGTTGTCAATTGGGGCAAGGCTGGGTTGAGCCATATTTGCCTGCGGACCCTTGGTGGCGGGCTGAGCGTTGACCAGCATATTCCTCGGATGGAAGCAGCCTGTGCGGAGCTGCCGAACCTGGACTTACCTTAACAAGATACAACGGAGAGAAACGTGGCGACCGTGAAACACAATGTAGACTTGCCAGTACCAGCTGATCAGGTCTGGGCTATCCTGGCGGACTTTGGGGGCTTCCTGAATTGGGCCGGCGGTGGCCAGGGGACGATCGAAATTGTCGGCGAGGAAGGTATTGGCATGATCCGCCGTCTCGACCTGCCGGGCCTGGGTATCATTGCCGAGCGCTTGGTTGCCCGCGATCCCGACGCCATGCTGCTGTCCTATGAAATAGCCGAGGGGAACCCATTGGGTATGAAGACCTATGTGGCGGTCGTACAGCTGACCGACAAGGGCGACGGCACCTGCAATATCGACTGGAACGGTGACATGACGGCCGTTGAAGGGGCGGATGAGGCGCAGGTTGCTGAAAGCCTCAAAGGGTCTTTCATGGGTATGTCGGATGCCCTTGTCGCCTACGCTAGTTGATAGGAATTTTTTGAAGGAATAACCAATGAACGTGTTTCCACCTATTTCGGCCTATGACCCTTTTGCAGATGCCACCATGGCAGAGCCTGCCTCTACCTATGACTTCCTGCACAGCATGAGCCCGGTCGATTTCTTTGAGACCTATGACCCGCCTTTTTACACGCTGTCGAAGTATGAAGATGTGTTGGCGGCATTGATGGATATTGAGACGTATTCGTCTGAATTTGGCCAAGGGCCGCGCTTCACGCCGCCTGCGGGGATGTTGTCGAACCCGCCGGACCATACGTTCTTCCGTGGGCTGGTGCAGAAAGCCTTCACGCCCAAGAGCATCAAGGCCCTGCAGCCGCGCATCCAGCAATTGGCAGACGAATTGCTGGACAAAGTCGACAGCCAGGGTGGTTTTTGTCTGCATGATGATTATGCCTTCCCCCTGCCGGTGACGATCATTGCCGAAGTGCTTGGGGTGCCGGATGGCGACCTGCACCTGTTCAAACGATGGTCGGATGCTTCGGTGGAGGCCATGGGATCAGAAGACCCAACCCCCTGGGTGGCAGACCTGACGGCAATGTCGGCCTATATTGCGGGCGAGATTGCCGACCGCCGTAACAACCCCAAGGACGATCTGATTACCCGTTTGGTCCAGGTTGAGACCGATGGCAAGGGGTTGGAAAATGAAGACATCCTCTCCATCGTAAACCAGCTTTTGGTTGGTGGGAACGAGACCACAACGTCGTTGATCACGAACTGTGTTTGGCGCTTGTTGCAAAATCGCGAGCTGTGGCAGCGACTGGTAGAAGACCCTTCATTGGTCAACCGGGCGGTGGAAGAAGGCCTGCGCTATGACCCGCCGGTGCTGGGTCTGTATCGTAACACAACATGTGATGTCGAGCTACGCGGCCAGACAATTCCTGAAGGCTCCAAGGTCATGCTGCACTACGCTGCGGCCAATCGGGACCCGGAAGTCTATGACGACCCTCATACATTCTCGCTGGACCGCCCGCCGAGCCGCCATCTGGGGTTTGGCTTGGGCGTGCATTTCTGCCTGGGGGCGGAACTGGCCCGGATGGAAGCCCGCGTGGCGCTGGAAACACTTGTGCGCCGGGCGCCCGACCTGGAACTTGTCAATGATGGCGAACGGATTAAGCCATTCTTCCTTTGGGGTAGGAAGACACTACCGGTTCGCCGCGGTTAGACGGGAAATTCCGTATTGTGAGAATCGAAGACGGTAACGGTGTTGCCGGCAGGTTCGGTTAAGTCAAAGGCACGATGCGCTGGCACGTTGCCAATGGGGCCAGGGTTCAGGCCGGCGTCGGTAAACCTGGCGTGTGTGGCGTCGAGGTCTTCGACCATCAGGTCGAATGAGACCGGCCCTGGCTGAAAGTCTTCAACCTGGATAAGCACCAAATGGGTACCAGCCCGCAATTCCAGGATCACGCGGGTTTCATTTTCAAAAACCGGACGCATGCCCACCTCAAGGAAGAAGTCTGCAGACGCTCGAAGTTGGTCCGTATCCATATTGATATGTCCGGCCCAGACGGCAGGGATTTCGTCATCAGGTGTCATGTCGTTTCATCCTTGTTTTAACCACCATCTTAAGCGCATTGTTGGCGTTGCAGCAATGTCAGGGAAGCAGGCAAGACATCAATGAAGCTTTATGAATTGTCCCTTTCAGAGGGGCGCAACGTTTCACCCTTTGTATGGCGCGCACGTTTTTGCCTTGCCCATAAAGGGCTCGAGGCAGAGCGCATTCCCATCAGCTACCATGATAAGGACCAACTCGTGTTTTCCGGCCAGGATCGCGTGCCAGTGCTGGTGGATGGTGACATGGTCGTATCGGACTCATGGAAAATTGCCTGTTATCTGGAAGAGGCCTATCCCGAGCGCCCAAGCCTGTTTGGCAGCGCTGCAGGGCAGGGGACTGGGCTTATGATCAACAAGTTCTGCGATCACGTATTGTTGGGCTCGATGTTCCTTTTGTGCACGCCAGGCACCTATGATGTGACCCAGGATGAAGACAAGCCATATTTCGCGCAAAGTCGCTGGGAATGGACGGGTATGACCATTGAAGACATCCGTTCCATGGAAGCTGAGGCACTTAAACGCGTGCGTAGTTCGCTCGAACCAATTCGGCAGACCCTGGCGGAACAGGCTTTCCTTTCGGGTGATACACCAGCCTTCACTGATTATTGCGTCATGGGCGGGTTTATGTGGGCGCGCACGACCTATGCCCCACAGGTACTGGAGCCGGACGACCCAGTAGAAGCCTGGCGCCAGCGCATGTTGGACTTGTTTGACGGGATGGGCCGCAAAACGCTGAGTCTTGAGGCCTGATCGTTAGTCGGCTGAGTATTTGGCAACCATGTTGTGGTAGTGCTGGATGGTTGGCTCATTCCGACCAAACATGAAGTATTCATTGCCACCCGCTGCCAAGCCTTCCTGAATCTGGAAGCCGAGGGCATAGTCTTCATCGACGATGGCGACACGACCTATTTCTGAGAACTCATCGGCCGCAGCGATTTCCTCTAGTGTCTCTGGCTTTTTGGCTGTCAGCACGGTCTGGATGGTGGTTGTCTGGTTCGGGTTCGGGCCAGGATAGACTTGGCTTATCAGGCAAAAACCGCCGAGAATGCCGGACAGCGAAAAGTTCGGGAAACCAGAATGGATCAGGCGGATATGGTCATCCGGATTCCATTCTGCTTCCGGAATATCCGCCAGTTCGCCGAGGCTTTTACGGCCAAAAACGAACCGTTGATGCGGTCCATAGGTGTCATGGGTCATCAGATTGGCGATGGTATTCTTGCCGACAGTCTCGGGGTGGACGGCAGCCTGGTGGTAGCCTTCCAGATAGCCGTCCCAAGTGACTTTCCAGCCGGGGCCCGGGATTTCGCGTTGCTCGTACAGATGCCAATTTTCGAGGTCCAGCGACTGCAGACGTTCGGCAAAACCGCCCAGCCACTCATCCATATCGAAGGTTTCACCCGCGGTCAGGCCAACCCAGACAAAGCCGGAGTGTTCTTCGCAGAAAAGTTCTGTCAGGCCAGCGGTATCGCGGTCAAAGTCGCCGAATGTTTTGGATCCGAATACGCCGACCAAGCTGCCTTCGGCATTGAATGTCCAGGCGTGGTAAGGGCATGAGAAGCGCCCGGAGGGCGCATGACCATGGCCGTCGTCGCATACAGGTGCACCACGATGGCTACAGGCATTGATAAAGGCGCGGACTTTGCGGTCTTTCCCGCGCACGATCAGGACGGGGACGCCCACCTTTGTAATGGCGCGATAGTCGCCGGGTTCCGGCAATTCGAGTGATAAGGCCATGGGCAGCGGCAAATGGCGGAAAATTTTGTCGACCTCGTGGGCCCAACGTTCTTCATCCAAATAGGCATCCATGGTCTGGCGCATGATATCTGGCGCCATGTCGGTGGTGCCTGCCTGGTGATGGTCCAGCAGCCGCCGGGCCAGAGCCATTTTCGTGGGGTCCTGATAGTTCTGTTGTGTGCTCATTGGTCTTGTTCTTGTTTCTTTCCCAACACAGCTTCCCTTCTGTGCAGGCTCTGTATAGCAAAAAAAATGCCACGGGATAAATCATCCCCTGGCATTTTTAACGCTAGGTGCTTATTCCCTTAAGGAATGCACCAATATGTCGCTTCCGGCGCGTCTGAAGAAGCCGTGCAGAGTGGGCAGGAATGGAATCCGGCCATCAGGGCTGCAAACACACCAGCGATCAAAGCAGTACGAAGTTTCATAGTAAGTCTCCCTGGCTAGTTGTGTTGTCCCTAAAAGGGATTGTCACAAAAGTAATAGGTTTCAGCACCAGGTACGTCATCATTACCCAAGCCTATACCGCCACAGGGGCAACCTATGTTGCCAGCCATCAGGGCGGCAAAAAACCCAGCAATCAAAGCAGAACGAAGTTTCATGGAAATTTCCCTTTTTCAGCGAACCTGGTAGCAGGCTATCAGCAAATAATCTGAGATGTCAGGACGCCAGAATCATGCGCAACGCAGTACCATGGGCAGGAATGGAATCCGGCCATCAGGGCTGCAAACACACCAGCGATCAAAGCAGTACGAAGTTTCATTATTCATCCCCTCTTTTGACAAGAGCATTGATGCTACAGGACAATTGACGACATGGCAATCGACAGAATGCCTATTTTAAGGATTCTCTGTGGTTCTGATCGTATGGCACGAGAAGGAAATTACCCAACGCGGTAATCATATTATCGTCGCTCTGGCGACAGGTCTCTGCCAGGGTCAACAACAGGTTGCCGCCCCGGGTTTCGGACCAGAACCAATTGGCAATTTCCGAGCTATCTGCCTCCAGTCCATTCTTGCCTGGTTGCGCGGTCGCCGCTTCAGCGTAGAAAGCTTTCAGGTCTTCGCTGCAGAGTCTCAGCTGATCGACAATCGACATACCCTCAACAGGGCTTTCAGGGTGTTCACCCCGTGCCCATGCTGCCACAAAACGAACGGTTTCCTCGATTGTCAGCTGGGCTGAGTCTGTGGCCGTCCGCCCTCGCTTTTGAACCGCAAGGTCGTGCCAGGATTGAAGAAACTCGATTTCGTCCAGAACATCTGCATCCGCATCAAAAGGTTTCGTTGGGGCGGGCAGGTTGATGGGGCAGGCCCAGCCTTCTTCCTCTGCTGAGCTACTGACGGGGGCATCTTCTGGAAAATCCTTCAGGATGGGGACGTCGGACCGTTCCAACAGCCCCAGGGCCTGCGATAACACGCGGTGCTGGAAAGTTGCATCTCCTGGCGCTCCCAAGGGGCGTCCAAGTTCAAAGGGTACCCATAAGGTTCTGGGTGACTTGATTTTCTCAGAGTGAAGACGAACGAGACTGATGCAGACTGTCGGCAGGCCTGCGGCTTCAAAATAGTGGGCGAGCACGCTAACTGCGCGCGTACAAAATGGTCAGACGGGGACGAGCAGAACAGCGTCAACTTTGTCCTGTTTCAGCAAACCGGCTATCTGGTCTGCTGACTCTTTCATGGTCGCCGGATCGGACGCCCCCATAAAGGTGTAGTGAAACTCGGCGACAGAACCAATTTCCCCAGCATTTGCCATCTGTTGTAGCCGTTGCAGCGGGAACATGACATTCATATCCTGCTGGAACCCGGTGCGGTCAAAATTGGTCGACAGATGGGTGATGACCAGGTCATCGGCTGCGTCTGTAGGGACGACTCGATAATCTACAGCACCCATGCCAAAGGGGCGGTCGCCGCGGCGCGTTAAGCCGGCAGTGCTGATAAGGGCAGCACGGCGCTGGTCAAGCGCGGGCCCCGAGGCAACAGGTGTCTCACCCGGCGGGCCGCAGTCGAGGTCGCGCAAGTGCCCGGCCATGGTTTCAGAAAGGTCTTCCAGTCGCGCCATGTTTTCCCCCTTATTGGTGCCGGGACGCTAGGCGGGCACACGCCCTATGTCAATGCGGTGCTGGCAGGAGGAAATTATAAGTCTTCCAAATCACCCTGACTTCAGGCATATTTTGTTCGGAACAGGGGAAATATGTACTCTTCTCAAAGTTGCGTTTGATCAACGAACATAAGGGCTTAGGCGCCCTGGTGTGACCCTGGATGGGCTGAGGGCCCGGAAAGGATTGGTGGGCATGTCTATGTCAGGCAGCATAGCCCTTCTGATATTGGCCGTTTTCGCTGGTGTGATGGTTGGCATGTAGATCCGCCGTTCGCGTGACCACGTGAAAGTAACGTCCATAACAGAACATCAGGACAATTTGACCCACATTAAGGCGCTTGCGTTTGAGTCGATGCGTGAAGCAGCTGCCCTCGTAACTTCTGAGGGCAAGATCTTTTCTGTTAATGACACGTTCGTTGAAATGTTTGGGTTTGAAACGCCGGAACAGGTTCTCCAAACCGATCGACAGGACCTGTGGGAGGACCCGAGCAAAGCAGGCAGTGTGTTGGCTGTTATCAGGGAGGGTGGTTCCTTTTTCGGCGAATTGGGGCTGAAACGAGTGGATGGCTTTTCCTTTATCGGCATGGTGCGTGGCACCAGGATTGATATGCCCGCTTCAGCTGAATGTACGTATTCAGATGAATTTATTTATGTTGTGGCAGTCCAGGATATTACAGATCTGCGGGCCGCAGAAAAAAAGGCGCAGCAGGCCCAGAAGATGGAAGCCGTAGGCCAACTGACAGGCGGTGTGGCCCATGACTTCAATAATATGCTGATGTCTATGCAGTTGAACCTCGAATTCCTGGCGGAAGAAGTGGCTGGAAATTCAGCGGCAGAGCGATATGCCGAGACGATCAGTGCCGCTATTGATGACGGCGCCAGACTAACAACACAAATGCTTGCTTTCTTACGAAGCCAGGTGCTTGAAGTTGATGCTCTGGATGTCAATAAACACATTGAAAGCCAAGTCATGCTCTTAGGCAGGACATTGCCCGAGGATATTGAAATAGACCTGGAAGTATCACCGGATCTCTACACCGCCAGCGTTGATGAGTCACAATTGGCAGCGGCATTGTTGATTGTTACGGTCAATGCGCGTGACGCCATGCCGGATGATGGCGTTTTCCGGATTACTGCAGAAAACAGGCGGCTAACGGAAGACGATGTGACCGATTGGGAAAAGCCGGTCGCAGGCGACTATATAGAGATCTGCCTAAAAGATACAGGCCGGGGCATGACGCCAGATACGCTCAGCCGCGCCGTAGAACCATTTTTTACGACCAAGGAAGTTGGCCAGGGAAGTGGCATGGGCCTTTCGATGGTCTACGGCTTTGCTGTCCAGTCCGGCGGACATATTGCGCTGGACAGTGAGCCCGGTGTCGGAACGTCTGTATGTCTGTTTCTGCCGCGCAGTGAAAGCCTGGTGAAAGGGGCCCATGATACCCCTGCGGTCGTATCTTCTCAGGGTGGGCAGGAAACGATATTGGTTGTTGAAGACGACCGCGACGTTCGAACGGCTGTTGTGATGGCGCTAACGCGTTTGGGATATGTCGTACATAGTGCCGAGTCCGGGCCTCATGCCGTCAAGTGGATGGACGAAAATGAGACGGCACTGGATTTGGTCCTGACCGATATGGTGATGCCAGATGGCATGAATGGTCATCAGGTGGCGGAGCATGTTGTCGCAAGGCAGCCCTGCGCCAAGGTGCTCTATATATCGGGATATACCGACACCATGGAACGCCCCGTCGACCAGTTGGAATATGGTGGTAACTTCATTCAGGAGCCATTTGCGATCAATGCCCTGTCAGCCAAAGTCAGATCGGTTCTCGATCAAGCGGAATAGAAGCAAGAACCAAGTCGGCCAAGCCTGGCGCACTGGCATCCAGTTTAACCCAATTAATGACCCCTGGTGATTCCTTGCGTTGTTTGTGCAGGACGTCTGCGTCCGCATCGGAAGGGTCGTATACCCTGTTGGCAGTACGTTGAAGCGCTGTCTCAAGTGGCAAGTCCAGCCAGAATCCGTTGAAGGGCGTGTTCAGGTCCTCTGCAATTCGTTCGAGTTGTCTTCGGCCTTCTGCCTGGAGAAATGTCGCATCTGCGATAACAACTGCTTTTGTCCGGAGCAGCGTTTCTGTGTCTGCTGCCAGTTGGTCATAGACGGCGGCCGAACGAGCAGAGTCGTAAGCAGTTTTCGGTAGATTTTGTTCTGGCATCACCCCCAGCTGCCGTTTTCGAATGACATCAGAAGACAGAATGAACGTGTGCAGGGGGGCCGCCGATGCGATTTCTTTGGCCAATGTCGACTTTCCTGTCCCCGAATAACCGCCAACGGCGATGATTTGTGCCGCAGGCCTTTCTTGCAGACAGGCTACAGCCAACTCGAAATGAGCCTGCGCACTTCGGATATGATTTTGGGCCTGAGGTTTCTCGGCCGCCTCAATGGCGGCAACCATGGCCCGAATTGCTGCTCGGATGGAGACATAGAGCGGCAACAGGGCGGTGGCTTGGTAATCTCTTGTCGCAGCCAGATAGCGGTTCAGGACCGCTGACGTTTCAGCGTGCAACCCGTTATACATCAGGTCCATGAGCAGGAATGCCAAGTCATACAGGACGTCGATACAGGCAAGTTCATCGGAGAAGTCTATACAATCGAATAAGCGAGGCTGATCCCCATCCATA
>JAURPT010000084.1 GCA_030836535.1 Alphaproteobacteria bacterium | reverse complement strand
GTCGTCTGGCGTGTTGCGGGTACGCACCTTGACGTCGGGCGTGAAGATATTGTGATAAATCTGGCGACCTTCTTCGCGGGTTTCCGCTGAAGCATTCCCCAGCTTGTCGGTCGCCTTGGCATAAAGCCGCTGCAAGGTTTCAATTTCGTGCTTGTCCGCAACAATTTCAGCGCGATTATCAGCCATTCTATTTTCTCCCCTGAATGTTAAGTGCAAGGTAGCAGCCCAACTCGACCAATCAACACTTTTTTTCAGTAAAATATCATCCTCACTGGCACCGCGCTGTATGCGCTAGACTGCTCTCCTGGATCGATGGAGGGAACCAACGGAACAGCTATAGAAAATCTATTACTTGGGATAGCTGGTGGCCACCCTGGCGGTGATCGCATCACTCGCCTTTGTCGGCATGCAATTGCGCCAGAATGCCCAGGCACAACGGGTCACCGCGACAGCCGCCAGCGTGTCAAACTGGCAGGATACCATCTTGCAACTGGCAACCAGCGAGCATCCGGCCCCCGCCGCTTCCCACGTCAGCGAGGCGACGGATGCGGCTGCGCTCGACAATATCGACGTTGTGCGCATGACCGCGATGCTCGTCGCGGCGTCAAAAAACACAGAATTTGCCTACTACCGCCACCAGGATGATGAAATTACCGATGGACTGTGGGAAGCAGCGCTAAACGGCCTGTTGGCCTCCTTGGCCAGCCCCATGGCCCGCCAGGTTGTGTGGCCCCGCGTCAAAAGCCAATTGTCACCATTATTCGCTGCCTACATAACCGACGAAATAAAACGGCTGCCTTGACAGCACCCCCCATTTGCCAACAATGCTGCCTACCAACACGCTTACATTATCAGGGGGGAAATATGTCAGACGCCTTTACGCCGGAAGAAATCCAGGAGCTGCGCACGCTGCTGGAAGTTGAAAAGATCAAGAAAGTCAAACTACTCTATTCACAGTTGATGGACAGCCGCGATATTGACGGCCTGGCCGAAATTTTTGCTGAAGACGCCATCTGCGAATTTGGCCCCGATTACGGCAACTGGGTCGGCAAGGCGGAAATCCACGCCAATTACAAAAAGGTGTTCAACACCGAACGCGGCAATTCCGACGCCGTGCGCTATGGCGGCTTCCACGTGACCACCAACCAGTGGGTGGAACTGACCGGGCCCGATACCGCTGTCAGCCGCACTTACCTGATCGACACGGTGCACGAGCCGGACCCACGCACCAACCCGATCATCTGGCTGGGCCTGTATGACGAAGACTATGTAAAGGTCGACGGGGAATGGAAGATCAAGCGTAGCACGCTGCAATATCTGTGGCCGAAGCGCATGATCACCGACGGCAAGGACGGCCCCTGGCCTGGCCCCTTCCCGCCAGCTTAGATCCCAAGACATGACAACACCGATCTTTGGCCCGGTTATCCAGCACGCCTTTGCCGTGCGGGACATGGATGCCCCCCTCACCTATTGGACTGAGGTCATGGGCTTGGGGCCCTTTTATCGGGTTAACGAGGCCAGCTATCAATCTGCGCTTTATCGCGGTGCGCCATCGCAGCCGAAATATTCTGTCGCCCTTGCTTATTGGGGGGACACGCAGATTGAGCTGGTGATGCCAACAGCAGATGAGCCCAGCATCTACAAGGAGTTCCTGGAGGAAGACCATCACGGCCTGATGCACCACATGTGCGTGACGGTCGACGACATGGACGCCTTCCGCAGTCGTATCGAAGGCCGGGGTTTCGAGGCCCTGGCCGCGCTGAAGCTGGAGCCCAAAGGCGAGGTTCTCTATCTGCGGGGTAAAGGCCAGAAATGGCCCCTTATCGAGGTTGGTCAGTTCCCTCAAACAATCTACGATTTCTTCGACCTCGCTAAATCAGCCTCTGTAAACTGGGACGGATCAGACCCGGTGCGGTCGTTATAGGCGCGGACATTATAGATGCAGCATTGACTGAAAGGGTTAAAGCAATGAGTACTATTCTTGGCGGGCAGCCGATTGTCCAGAACTGCCACATCGTGCCGAACCTGGAAGCGGCCTGCGAACAGTTCCACAAGATCTATGGCATGGGCCCCTTTTTGGGGGGTGGTGAGGCCGCGCTTGAAGGCCATGTCTATCGTGGGCAGGTGGCAGAGCCTATTCGTATCAAGGGAGTGTTTGGCCAGTCCGGCGACATGAATATCGAGCTGGTAGAGGTGCTGTCAGACGGCCCCTGCGCCTTTACGGACCTGTTCCCCAAAGCATCCGACGGCACGCTGGCAGGCAAGACCGGCGGCTTTCACCATGTCGCCGTATTCTGCGACGACTACGAAGCCCAACGCGATGCCCTGGTGGCAGCAGGCTATCCGGTGGCCAGCGAATTTACGGTCAATTTCGGGGCGCAGATTTGCTATATCGACACGCGGCCCCTTCTGGGGCACTTCATCGAGCTGTACCCCGAGCATGAGATTATCCGGCAGATGTATGCCGACACCAAAATTGCTGCCGAACATTGGGATGGCACCGGCCCGCTGATCCGGCCCTGGTGACGCCCCGCAATCAATTTTGAGCTAGTCGGCGCGACCGAGCCCTACAAGACCAGCGGCTTCGGCGTCAAAGCCAACAGTGCCGGCTGTTTTCAGGCGGCGTTCCTGGATTTTCCAGCCATCAGCCGTGCGCACCCAGATATCATGATATTGGGCGTAGAGCTCAAAGTCCGGGCCCGGCTCCTTGGGGCGGTGCCACGCATACAGGTTACACTGGCTGCGCGCCTGGTCCGGGCCTTCGAAGTTGATCTCGATATTGGTGATGTAATGATGCGTAGCCGCATAGCTGGCGACCAGCGGCGTATTCATGATGCGGATATTCTCGCGCCCCACGGTCCAGGCATCGTCGCCCGCAAAGGTGATGCGGCCATCTTCGGCGAAAATCTCTACCTACTTGTCGACCCGGTTCAGGTCGACCTATTTGGTGTACCAGTGCAGGCCATCAGTAATTTCCTGACGGTCC
>JAURPT010000083.1 GCA_030836535.1 Alphaproteobacteria bacterium | reverse complement strand
TATGCCGCTGCCAAATCGACAACTTCGTGGTCGTGGGTGATATCAGCTGTTTTAGACAGCATGGCTGACGCTGAGCAGTATTTTTCGGCAGACAATGCAATGGCGCGGGCCACTTTTTTGTCGTTCAAGCCCTTGCCCGTCACTTTGAAGTGCAGATGGATTTTGGTGAAGACGGCAGGTTCTGCATCTGCACGGACTGCTGTGATCTCAACATCACAGTCGGAAATATCTTCCCGGCCCCGCTCAAGAATATGGATCACGTCATAGGTTGCACAGCCACCCAGGCCCAGCAGCAACATCTCCATGGGGCTGGCGCCAACGGCTTCCTTGCCCAGGGATGAACCTGCCATCACCACCGCATGGCCCGAGCCAGACTCACCCAAAAAGGTTCTGCCTTCAATCCACTTTACGCGCGCTTCCATGCTTTGCTCCTGCCGGTATGTAAACCCTTAAACCACAAAGGCAGGGCCATGGCCCTGCCTTTTGCCTGCCTGTGGGCGTGTATATTAGTCGTCTTCGATGATTTCAATGGCATTCATCGGGCACATCATTGCCGCTGAGCGGGCAGCGCGCTGCATATCGAAGTCATCATCGGGGACAACTTCCATCTTCGCGACACCTTTGCCGTCTTCGCGTTCGTCGAACATCTCATAGGCATTGTCGAAACAACGGCCATGCCCCTCGCACAGCTCATAATTGATCTTCACACGCATGGTGTTTCCCCTCTTCTATAGTTCACGGAACGGGTCGGTCACACCGTCCCATTCGTCATGAATCTGCTTCCAATTATCAAACGTGCCGGCAATGGCATCATTCTTTTCGTATAGCTCAACAAAGCAGCCAATCTTGTCGCGGGCATCCATATAAGCCACCCGGGCCGCAGAGACCAATTCGGTTACCTTTTCGCAGCCCGCGGCTTCAAACCGCGCTTTTTCGGCCTCAATATCCGGCACCAGGATGGCTACATGGTGTAGCCCCTGTTCGCCCGACGGGAACATGTCCCGATACACGGATGGCGCATCATTGTGCTGTTGGATCAGCTGAATATGCGCCGGTCCGGCCTGACCAAAGGCATAGCTCAGGTCGGCCTCATTCGGGACGCCCCGGTGAAACTCGTCTTCAGACTTGTGGTGGCGCGAGATGAAAAACGGCCCTGCACCGAACATTTCGTACCAGTGGCGTGCAGCTTCATCGATATCGTTGACGACATAGCCATATTGCTGGATTGGAAAACGTACCAGGCTCATTGATTCCCCCTCTGAAAGCCCAATACCGAAAAGCCTACCCCGGACCTGCGCCCGGGGAAAGCCTGTCGTTATGCCCTATGGGTTGGGCCGGGCAGCCTCGGCCACCGGGTTGTCATGGGCATAATAGTCGACCCAGCTATGCCAACGATGCAGGCCCAGCTCGTTCTTGCCGAAGACAAAGTCATCGTTCAAGCCGGTCGAGATGCCCTTCTGGATATCGAAGACCATGGCGTAATCTTCATCACGCACAGCGACCTTCAATGTTTCCACGCCGGCATCCGCCATGGCTTTTTCTTCCTTGGTTTCGGGAAGCTTAGCCATCAGATGGTTCTGGATGGTGCGGGATGATTCCGGTGTTGTGCCGGGGATCAGCTGCGAAATCATGCCACCCGTTGGGCCAATGGCAATCGAGGTATTGGGAAACAGGGTCCGTATGATAGAAACCTTTTCCTGCGTCTCCCAGCTGTCCTGCGGCTTGTCACGCAATTCTTCAATGCCGTGCATGGGGAAGCCAATACGCTGATGCGGCCCATAGGCGTCAAAGATCATGGTGTTATTCATGGTGTTGACGAAAATCGTCTCAGGGTGTGTCGCCTGGAAGTGATACCCCTCCACATAGCCGTCATGGGTCAGTTTCCAATTGGCGCTGTCCAGCTCGTTCTGGGCATACATTTCCCAATTCGCAAAACCCAGTGACTCCAGCTCCGGCAACATGTCGCCGAGATAGTCATCAAGGTCCGTGGTCAAGTTGGGGTCCAGCATCACGAAAATAAGCCCGGCTCTTTCATCGCAGGGCAGCTCGGTCAGGCCCATCGTGCTTTTGTCGACATCGCCAAATTTCTTGGGATCGGCAACACCAATCAGGTCGCCTTCAAGGTTAAATGTCCAGGCATGGTAAGGGCAGGAAAAGCGGCTGCAATTACCTTTGCCTTCCTTGGCCACAAAGGCACCGCGATGCGTGCAGGCATTCAGGAAGGCGCGAACCTTGCCATCCTTGCCGCGTACCATCAGGACCGGGAAGTCTGCCACTTCCATGACCTTATAGTCGCCCGTATTGCGCATTTCACACGTCATGGCGAGCATCAACGGCAAACGGCGGAAGATATTCTTCATCTCCCGGTGCCAGAGGTCCTCATCCAGATAATAGGAAACCGGCACCTGATACACATCGGGTGCCGATTCCGTCGTCTTGTTTTCCACATGGTCCAGCAGGCGTTCTGCCATGCTGATATATTCTGTCCGGCGCATTTTCGCCTCCCCGCTGAATGAACACTTTGTCAGCGTGGAGGTTAGGCGGGCCTATTGCAGCCCGCCTTGACCGGAATCAAATTCTTTTCAGTCCTCTTTAGGGCCGAAAACGAGTAACACATTGCCTGGCATGTGGTTATAGATGCCGTAACCGGCATTGGCGAAGAGCTGTCCCTTATACATGATCGGGCCAGAACCACCGGCGAAGGAACCACCACGGGCAACTTCGCCACTGATCGTGGTGAATTCGCGATCCGCATCAAAGATCCAGACCACATCACCCGTTTCGCCGTCATGAATACGCAGCAGGCCGTCCATATAGCCCTGGATGACATGCCCCTTGATAGCCGTAGCCACCGCAGAGGCGCCAGCATCACAATTGTGGCGGTCACCGCAAACGTCTTCTACCCGGTGTGACCACAGCAATGCGCCGGTAAAGGCATCAAGCGCATACATGCCGGGGACAGCATCTTCGACAACGACATCGCCGTCGTCATAGTCAGAGATGGGCACGTAGACTTTCGTGCCTTCAGCCGCCAGGCCGAAGTGAATGCCGCCCTGGGTGCCGCCGCGACCGATTTTCTCGCTCCACAGCAATTCACCTGTATCCGGGTCAATGCCGTGGACATCACCGCTCTTCTGGCCAGCAACGAGAATATCCCGCTCGCCATCGCTGATCAGCAGTGGCGGGGATGCGAAGTCTACATCCGGGCCATCTTCAATAGGACAATTAGCCTTGCTGGGGGAGAACGGGACACAAGCTACATTCCAGGCGTCGCCTTCAGTGGTCTGGCGTGTCCAGACAATGTCACCGCCGTCCATAGAGAAAGCGATGATCGCGTCCGAGCTACCCTGGGCAGGGGACGAATAATTCTCGCCCGTGCCGTTGTACAGCTGGCGCCGTTTGGTATCGACGGTCGTGCTGTTCCAGATCGGCGCGCCAGACGGGCCATAATTCATCGTCCCCGCAGAATTGGGGCCGGTTTCCTCAAGCGGTTCGGGAATAGTCTCTGTCTTCCAGATAATCTCGCCCGTAGCCCCATCCAGGGCGACAAGTGAGCCCCTGAAGGTACAGCATTCATATTCTGGCTCCGTCGCGGGTACCACTTCGAGCGATGATACCGGCTGGTAGACCACGCCATCATAAAACGCCGGCTGAGCCGTATTGGTCGCATTGGGGTGGCCATCCACCTTGGTGGACCAGACCAGCTCACCGGTGACGGCATTGATGCCATAGGTATTGGCGAAGATATCGGCAAAATAGGCCATGGGTGGCTTATCTGGCGTTGTGCCTGCTTCCCAGGAACTGATGGACATGCCGGTGCGGACTTCTGCTTTGGCACGGAATGTCCAGCGGATACAGCCGCTCTTGGCGTTCAGCGCATAGACCGTGCCGTCCTGGCTACCCACGATGAGCGACCCACCAACAAAGCTTGGCTGCGAGCGCGCGCGATTGGCGTAGGGATATGCAAAGGACCATTTCAGCTCCAATTCCTCCAATCCAGCCCGGTCGATCTGCGCGACCTCGTCGGGGATATAGCGGGTGTTCTCATGGTTAATGCCCCAGCCCGTGGCAAAGGGTGGTTCGTTCCAGTCAAAGACCGCTTCTTCCTCGCTACATTGTGGGGGCATGGCAAAATCACCACTTAAAGGCCCACCGGTCAGGTAATAGGCCACATCCTGGCGTTCCTGATCCGTCATATGTTCGGATTGCTCGGCCATAACGCCATCTTCAAGCGCGGCAATGACCGTGTCATAAGGCAACATCCGTAAAGCAGAAATGTGTGCCGCGCGGTCAACACCGCCCATATGGCAGCCCGCACAATTGTCCTCAAACACCATGCGGCCCGGATGATCCTGCGAGCCGGTTTCCTGCCCAGCCAGGTCTGCCCGCGCTGACTGTGGGCCTTCCGATATATCTTCTGCCGCGACATCCGTTTGCTGTTCGCCGCAGGCCGCCAGCAGGCCCAGCAATGCAAGGCCCATAAAGAAATGACGTGATTTCATGTTGTATCCCCCCAGAATTGTGGATTAAGCCTAGAGACCGCTGGGCAGTTTGGCAATTGTCCTACGTAATGTGGACAGGTGACAGGATGACCCGTTCCTGCGATCATGGCGCTGTCGATCATTTTGATTTAACAAGGCAAAAAGCATGTCGCAGCACGAGCACGAAGCCCCTGGGGAAGAGCATCCTGTCGAGGCGGTCAAAGACCCGGTCTGCAACATGGATGTGAACCCGCACACCACGTCGCACTTCCACGAACACAAAGGCGCAATGCATTACTTTTGTGGCAATGGCTGCAAGACAAAATTTGCGGCCGACCCGGAAGGCTATTTGTCGGGCGAAATACAGCGCCGCAAGGCAGAAGAGGCTGCCGCTGCTGGTGATGTCGAATTCACCTGCCCGATGGACCCAGAGATTATCCAGATCGGCCCCGGCACCTGCCCGCTTTGCGGTATGGCGCTAGAGCCTATGGTTGCCGGGCTGGATGACGGCCCCAACCCAGAACTTGTTGATTTCACCAAACGCCTGAAAATCGGGCTTGGCCTCACCATCCCGCTCTTCATCATCGCGATGGGGGAAATGGTCCCCGGCCTGGGGATTGCCGAGGTACTCCCCCCTGCCCTGTCCGGGTGGATACAATTCGTGCTGGCGACCCCGGTTGTTGGCTGGGTGGGGTTACCCTTCCTGCAGCAGGGCTGGGCCTCTATCAAATCTGGGCATCTCAACATGTTTACGCTGGTGGCCATCGGCGTGGCTGCCGCCTGGCTGTACAGTACTGTCGCCATCTTTGCCCCTGGCCTGTTCCCGGCTGGCTTCAAGGGCGAAGGCGGGCATTTGCCAATTTATTTTGAGGCCGCCGCCGTCATCACCGTGCTGATATTGGTGGGGCAGGTGCTGGAATTACGCGCCCGCGACAAGACCGGCGAGGCCCTGCGCAGCCTGATGGACCTTGCGCCCAAGACGGCACGGCGCCTGGACGCCAGTGATCAGGAACAGACAATCGATTTGGCGGACGTACAGCCAGGCGACCGTCTGCGCATTCGCCCCGGCGAGAAAATCCCCGTCGATGGCGTGGTGTTGGACGGCACCAGCAGCGTCGACGAATCCATGATCACCGGTGAACCCCTGCCCAGCGAAAAAGGCGAAGGCGTAGCCCTTGTCGGCGGCACCATCAATGGCCGTGGCAGTTTGGTGATGCAGGCAGAACGCGTCGGCAGTGAGACCCTGCTGGCACAGATCGTCCAGTTGGTGGCAGATGCCCAACGCAGCCGCGCGCCCATCCAGGGCCTTACCGACAAAGTCGCTGGCATCTTTGTCCCAACGGTTATCGCCATTGCCGTCATTGCCTTTGCCATTTGGGGCCTGATGGGCCCCGCCCCTGCACTTACCCATGCCATGGTGGTCGCCGTCTCGGTGCTGATTATTGCCTGCCCCTGCGCCTTGGGACTGGCGACGCCTATGTCGATCATGGTCGGCACGGGCCGTGGTGCGCAGGCAGGCGTGCTCATTCGCAATGCCGAGGCGCTGGAAGCATTTGAGAGCATCGACACGCTGGTCGTGGACAAAACCGGCACGCTAACGCTGGGCCAACCCCGACTGACCGGCATTGTCTCTGTCCCCGGCTATGGCGAGCACGATGTATTAGCCATGGCAGCCGCCGTTGAGAAAGGCAGCGAGCACCCACTGGCAGAAGCCATTGTGACAGCCGCAGAGGAAAAAAACCTGCAATTGGAAGCGGTTAGAGAATTTGAAGCCCATATCGGCAAAGGTGTTGCTGGGCGCATCGGCGGCCATGTTGGCGGACAAGTTGTTCTACTGGGCAATGAAGCCATGATGTCGGAGGCTGGGGTCAATCTACAGGCACTGGAACAAGATGCGTGGCGCGCCGAACAGCAGGGCGGCATCTGCTCATACGTGGCTGTTGATGGTCAAGCGGCAGGCCTCATCATCATCGCCGACCCTATCAAGCCTACAAGTGCTGAGGCCATTGCAGGGCTGCAGCAAGCGGGACTCGAGGTCGTGATTTTGACCGGCGACAGCGAAGGCACCGCCCAGGCTGTTGCAGTCCAATTGGGGATTGATCATGTGCGCGCCAATGTATTACCGCAGGGCAAAGCCCAGGTTATTGCGGACCTGCAGGCCGATGGCAAAAAGGTCGCCATGGCTGGTGATGGCATTAATGACGCACCGGCACTGGCCAAGGCTGATATTGGCATCGCCATGGGTACCGGCACAGATATAGCCATGGAAAGCGCCTCTATCACCCTGGTCGGTGGTGACCTGAAAGGGTTGGTGACCGCCCGGCGCCTAAGCCAGGCAACCATGGGCAATATTCGCCAAAATCTGTTTTTCGCTTTTGTTTACAATGCACTGGGCGTGCCAATTGCCGCCGGCGTGCTGTACCCACTGACCGGTATGCTGCTGAACCCCATGATTGCAGCCGCGGCCATGGCGCTGAGTTCAGTGTCTGTGATCACCAACGCATTGCGGCTGCGCCGGGCAAAAATATAACTCTATGCTTCGCGTTTACTGGTGGTGCTGGCGATAGCGTCGATCTCGATCATGATTTCCGGCATGGCCAGGGCAACAACCTGCACCAGAGTGATAGCGGGTGGTGGTGCATCGAAAAACCCGTTGATGGCGGCCATGGCATCCTGCGACTTCGCCATGTCTGTCACATAGACGGTCATTTTCACAATATTGGCCATATCCATATCGCCATCGGCAAGAACGGCACCGATATTCTCCATAGCCTGTGTTGCCTGTGCACCCATGTCACCTTCACCGACCACCTGGCCATCAAGTGTCCAGGCAATCTGCCCAGACATAAAAACAAGCCCATCAACCTGATAGGCCTGGGCAATACCAAAGGCTTCGAAATTGTCGGGGGTAGAACGAAGTTGTTTTGCGGACATGGGAGCCTCCTTGTCGAAATCTTAACGAGTGTAGCCTATTGCGGGGTCGCATCACCATATTCAGCCTGAGCCACCGGCGCGTCAGTTTCGATCTTCCACAAATCTGTAAAGATCAGCAGACCCAGCCAAATGAATACCAGCGCAGACGGCGGGATCAGCACCGCATTCAGAATGCCCAAATCTTCAATCAGGAAGCCAATCGCCAGCGACCCAATCGGCCCGCCGACCATAGTCGCCATGGCAAAAACGGATAGCATACGGGCCAGATGGCTCTTGGGTGCTGCTGCCTGCACAATGGTGCGGCTCATAGATGAGCCGACGCCCCCTGCCAGCCCCCACAGGAACACGCCAACATAAAAGGCCCACAAGGGCGGCTCAAAATGCAGGAAGACAAGCACCATGCCACCCACCAAGGTGCCCAGCATAAGCGTTCGGCCTTGCCGATGAATATGCACACGGGAGATGAAGGCCGAGGCAATGCCGATCCCCCCAAACAAGGCCAGGTTCATGGTCGCGATTTCTGCTGAGTTCCCGGCATAGACATCACGAATGATCAGGGGCATCAACACCATGATAGCCCCCATGAATAATAGCCCGGTAAACATGTTGAGCAGGACAACAGGCCGAATGCGATGCGACTGCCAGACCTCGCCCATACCTTCACGAATTTCGCTTAGCTGGTTCTTCAGGCGCGACAACATACCGCCATTCACCGCATGACCATCAAGCGTCACCATGCGGGCAGGTTCCGGCGGCGCGGGGGAAATGAACCGCACGGCAAACAGGCAACTAAAGTAATTAAAAGCCATCAATATAGGAAACAGGAACAGCAGATTGTTCTTGTCCGCATCGCTCGCCAGTCCGGCAACCAACAAGCCAATAACCTGTGCCCCGGTCTGGATAGCCATAGCTGTTCCCACCGCGCGCTGTATGCCGCCTGTTCGCCCGCCGCTGACATGCGACAACATACTGTCTCGGGCCGGTTGTACAAAGCCGTTGATGGAGCTCATACAAATCGCATAGCCCATCAGCAATATGTACGACAACACATCGCTGTAGAGCATGTAGCACAGCAAGAAGGGTGGAATGGCCTGCAGCAGGTGCAGGCGCAGCAGCCAGGCCCGCAAGTCAACCTTGTCGGCCTTGGCCCCGCCAAACAGCATCAGCACCAGCATGGGGATCATGACCGATGCCTGGTAAATCCCCATCTGTTCAGCGGGTACGCCCAGGTGAAAGGCGACCAGCCAGGGCATGAACACCATGCCGATGCCCATATTGAGCGTATAGGTGGCCTGGCCCGTCAGATACCATGGGAAGTCTGACGGTTTGGACCGCGCCGGTTGAGTCTGTGCTGTCGTTGGCATAAAGGCCTTCTGTTTCGGGTTAGGCCTCTATGGGAATATGGGCAACGGACTCATCGAAAACCTCATAGAGCTCGATGACATTGCCGAACGGATCACGGCCATAGGTGGCGGACGTTGCCCCCAGATCTTGTGGCTCGCAATGGAAGCGCATGCCGGCCTCTTTCAACCGCTCATATTCAAACTGTATGTCTTTCACCTGAAGGCAAAAATGGGTGATGCCATGATTATTCATCGGATGGTCTGGGTCTTGCTCCTCCCCTGCCGGCTCAACGAACTGGAAAAACTCGAGGAACACATTAGGGCCCTTCAGCATGGCCGTTTTCGAGACGCTATCACACAGGCCGATAATATTGTCGGCTGCTGTATAGCCTTTTTCCCAACCGCCCTGGCTGACAATTTCAAACCCCAACACGCCGTTGTAAAAGGCAACGGCGGCGTCAATATCGGGCACCGAGAGTGCCGTATGGTGAACGCCTACAATCATGATCTCCCCCCTCGTTTCATTATCTCTTTGGCGCTAGTTCATCTGCGCGCCGCCATCCACATTCAGTGTCTGACCATTAACATAAGACGCGTCATCTCCCGCCATGAAGGCAACAGCAGCCGCCAGTTCATACGGGAAGCCCTGGCGCCCCATCGGGCTGGCATTGGCCAATGCGGCGCGGAATTGCTCTTCCGACAGGCCGTAATTGTCGACAGAACGAGCGATCGTACCGTCCATCATGTCTGTAGAGTGCGAACCCGGTGCAATGCAATTAGTGCGAATGCCAAAGCGCGCTAACTCCAACGCCAATTGCTGGGTCATGCCCGTCAGTGCGAATTTCGATGCACAATAAGCCCCATAATCTGCCAGCCCACGGCGACCAGCGAGCGAGGAGATCATGATGATTGACCCACCATTGCCGGCGTCCCGCATATGGCGGCCGACGGCTTTGGTAACGAGGTAGACGCCGTTCACGTTGATATCCATGGTCGAATACCAAAGGTCATCATCCATATCGAGAATATTGGCCGAACCTGCATCGCTGGGCACGCCCGCATTATTGACCAGGACGTCAATATGCCCCATCGCGTCCAGCCCCTTTTGCACCATGGCCTCGACACTGGCTTTGTCCGTGACATCGCAGTCGGCAGCTACGGCACGGCGGCCCATGGCTTCAATTTCCTCTACGGTAGATTGGGAGCCCTTCCAGCCCATTTCCTGCTCGTGCTCCGGGAAGGTCGACGGGTCGCGCGGAAAGGCGCTGACGATGACATCTGCACCGTCCTGCGCCAGCCGCAGTGCAATTGCCCGGCCCAAGCCTCGTTGCCGCCCTGCACCGGTGACCAGTGCAACTTTACCCGATAGATCTGCCATAATTTTCCCTCCGAAATATGAATCCCATTGGCGACCAGAGTAAACGAGTAAACCCGTTAGGCAACAGGGGATGATGGCGCGGCGCATATTTGCCTGTAGACTGACCCCAGGAGGGACCCATGGCTAATTCACCCAAGCTCAGTATCATCATTACCGCCCAGGACTGGGCTGGCGAACACCTGCAAACACTGGATGAAAGCCACTTTCACGCGCTCTACATTGCCGACCATCCATCGTTCAGCACAACTGATTCCTGGTCGTGGCTGGCCTACGCCGCCGGTCAGACAGAACGCATCCGGCTGGGTACACACGTTACGGGGGCGTCGTTTCATCATCCCACAAGGTTGGCCAAGCAGGTCACCACCGTCGATAATTTGTCCAATGGTCGGGCCGTCCTGGGGCTGGGCACAGGCTACGAAGTGCAGGACTACCAACCCTATGGATTCAAGATGCCGCCCTTCAAAGACAGGGTCAACTATATGGAAGAAATGATCATCGTGATGCGGCAGCTCTTTTCCGGGTCAATCGACGGCTTTGACGGGCAGCACTTCTCTTACGAGGGCGCTGCAGACTTTGCCCCCTTACCCATACAGCGGCCAAACCCGCCGATCATTATAGGGCTGAACATGGCGGGGCTCGCCATGCAGGTCGCTGCCAAATATGCAGACGGCATCAACACCTGGCAATTAGGACCCAAGGCTGTTGCGGCCATTCGCGGCCCATTGGCCGATGCTGTGATTGCTGCAGGGCGGTCACCTAACGATGTAGCGCTGACCGGTGACCTGCTGATGGCGCCGGGCGCTGGCCATCGTGAGGCTGAAAAACCAGCACATCAGGTGCGCGATATGGCCCGCGGCTGGGGCCGCAAATACAGCGTGATAGAATGGGAGGCTGATGGCGTGTTGCATGGCGACGGGGATGCCATGTGCGCGCAACTCATGGAATTTGCAGAGGTCGGCGTTTCCGAAGTCACAATATCTATTTCTGATATAGACCAGGCTATCTGGTTGAACGAAGAAGTCGCCTCAAGACTTACCGGATGACCCGTCATTTGATGCTTCGTCAACAGGGTCAATCAAGGGAGCCAGAATAGCCTGGTCCGT
>JAURPT010000082.1 GCA_030836535.1 Alphaproteobacteria bacterium | reverse complement strand
TGGGAATACAGCCGCGTACCACGCAGGTGCCCCCAACCTTGTAGCTTTCGCAAATGGCAACCTTGGCCCCATAGGTAGAGGCCATGCGCGCCGCGCGCACACCGCCGGACCCGGCACCGATGATGAAAAGGTCATAGTCGAAGTCTGTCATGGCTGCTCCTCATTCAAGAGTGGCCCTACATATAGGATCAAAAAGGGATGTTACAGCCCTATTCCACCAAGACGGTGTTGTCGGCAAAGTTTCCAGTGTTGTCCCAGTTCTTCCCATCATTCATAGTTTTGGTTCTTGTACTCCTCTCGATCACTAAAACTTCTGCTCACCAAACCAACGACATCTGACCCTGGGGGCCACGGACTTTGATCCTGTGTAGAAAACTCGAGACTATTTTTGTCAAAACAAGAAAAGTAGGGGGTACTTCCTTCGAAATCGCGTTGTCGAAGTATTGTGACCAAGACGACATCGTCACCCCCATTACGCCCGCAGATGAATCTGTCAGAGAAAAGTTAGGCTTTCAGGGACCCGTCAATTCTTCATCGGAGAACAGGTCTCAAATCCTGATAGATGAAAATGTGAAGGGCGAGTTTTGGAACCACATGACATGTGAGAACATCCATGAAAACCTCAAGGATTCGATCTTTAATTCCTATACGAAGATATCAATTCACCGAGATCCGCTCGATTTTCTGGTCTCGCAATATTTCTTCCAGACGCAAGCTAAGCTTTGGTTATTCAGGCCATCATTCAAAAGGTGGTTGTCAAAAAATTACACAAACGTCATCCAGAATTATCAGGTTGCTCCTGTCCGCGGTCATTTTTGCCCTGACACCATATTGCGGTACGAGCACTTGGCGGATGACATAAGGACCAAAACAAACCTGCCCAGTGATTTTATTGATGTCTTTGAATCTTTGAACTCGAAAGGCAACTTTCGAACGTCTCAGAGCAGAGACGTGACAGCGTTTTTCGAGGAAACCAAGTGCTCAGAGTTTATCCCCAAAATCGAACAATTGCTGCTCTCTCAAAATGGATGAGATGTTATCTGGGGCTTAGCCCTATTCTACCGTCACCGACTTGGCGAGGTTGCGGGGCTGGTCAATATCCGTACCTTTGAGCACAGACAGGTGATAGGCCAGCAATTGCACCGGCACCGCATAGAGAATGGGTGCAATAAAGTCATCCACCGCCGGCAAGGCAATGGAATGGGGAACCGGGCCAGCATCTTTCAGGCCCTGTTCGTCACTCATCAGAAAGACCTGGCCCTTGCGGGCAATGACTTCATGCATGTTAGAGACTGTCTTTTCAAACAGGCGGCCGCTGGGCGCCAGTACGATAATCGGGACGCCGTCATCTACAAGTGCAATGGGGCCGTGCTTCATTTCGCCTGCGGCATAGCCTTCTGCATGGATATAAGAAATTTCCTTAAGCTTGAGCGCCCCTTCCATGGCGAGCGGGAACAGTGACCCACGCCCCAGATAGAGCACGTCTCGTGCCTCTGTCATATCCTTGGCGATTGAAAGTATACGGTCGTCATGCTGCAGCACATCGCGTGACAACTCCGGCACATGGGCAAGTGAGCTGCACAGGCGGTCTACTGTTGCATCATCGATGGCGCCACGGGCCCGGGCAAAGGTGAGCACAAGACAAGCCAGCACGGTTAGCTGGCAGGTAAAGGCCTTGGTGCTGGCCACGCCAATTTCCGGCCCCGCATGGGTGGGCAGCACAACGTCTGATTCCCGTGCGATAGAGCTTTCGGGCACATTGACGATGCTAACAATGTACTGCCCCTGGCTTTTGGCGTAGCGCAACGCAGCCAGTGTGTCCGCCGTTTCACCAGACTGAGAAATAAAGATCGCCACGCCGCCGTCAGGCATCGCCGCTTCCCGGTAACGAAACTCGGATGCAATGTCCGTCTCCACCCCAAGCCGGGCAATTTGTTCGAACCAATATTTGGCGACAAAACCCGCATAGGCCGCCGTGCCGCAAGCCACAATCGTCACTTTCGGTACCTGCGCCATGTCAAAGGGCATTTCCGGCATAAAGGCACCGCCAGAAAGCGCATTGAAATAGGTGTTCAGCGTATCGCCGATAACGGTTGGCTGCTCGTAGATTTCCTTGAGCATGAAGTGCGGGAAATTACCTTTGTCGATGCTCTCTGCTGCAACAGTGGACGACCGAATTTCTCGTTCAACCACTGCTCCGGTTTCGTCATGGATGATGGCACTGTCACGGGTCAGTTCAACCCAATCACCTTCTGCCAGATAGCAGATGCGGTTTGAAAGGGGGCCCACGGCCATGGCATCTGAGCTCAGATACATTTCACCGTCACCATAGCCAACAACGAGCGGACTACCCCGACGGGCACCGATCAACAAATTGTCCTGCCCGGCAAAAAGAATACCCAGGGCAAAGGCGCCATGCAGCTGGCCGATGGCTGCCGAAGCTGCTTGCTGCGGGGACAGGCCTTCGGCCATACCGGCCGTAACAAGGTGAGCAATCACCTCGGAATCCGTTTCGCTCTCGAATTGATGCCCCTTGGCCGCCAGCTCTTCCCGAAGCTCACGAAAGTTTTCGATGATCCCGTTGTGGACAACGGCAACCTGCTCGGTCGCATGCGGGTGCGCATTACTTTCGGTCGGCGCGCCATGGGTCGCCCAACGCGTATGGCCAATACCAATGATCCCGGTGAGTGGCCGGTCTGCGAGAACAGACACCAGATTATCGAGCTTGCCCTCCGCCCGGCGGCGGGTAATCGCGGGGGTTGCTGTGGCAATGCCCGCTGAATCATAGCCACGATATTCCAGCCGCCGCAGCCCTTCAACCAAACGATCCGAAACAGGCTTGTCGCCCACAATGCCGATAATGCCACACATGGCGGGTGCCCTTTCTAGGAGTTGTCTTCGCGCTTCTGGTTGCTGCGAGCGGCGCGGAACCGGGCCGCGCCATTGTCGATATCCCGACGCTCGGCACGTACAACGGTCAATGTATCCTGAGTAACATCGCTGGTGACAACACTACCCGCCCCGACCAGTGCGCCATCGGCCACCGAAATCGGCGCGACGAGAACAGTGTTTGAGCCAATGGAGACCCCTGCTCCCACATGGGTGGAATGCTTGTTGAAGCCGTCATAATTCGCAGTGATCGTCCCCGCGCCTATATTGGTCTTCTCGCCAATATGCGCGTCGCCAATATAGGCCAGATGGTTCGCCTTCGCGCCATCCGCCACGCGGGCTTTTTTTACCTCGACAAAATTGCCGATATGCACTTCGTCGCCCAACTCCGCCCCGGGACGCAGACGGGCAAAGGGGCCAATACGCGCCCCCGACCCCACACGCGCACCTTCGATATGACAAAAGGCTTCAATCGACGTCCCGGTATCAATTGTGACACCAGGGCCAAACACCACATTGGGGCCAACGGACACGTCGGGAGCCAAGGCTGTATCCCAGGAAAAATAGACGCTATCCGGGTCCAGCAGCGTCACACCACCTTCAAGCATTCTTTGCCGGGCGCGGCGCTGGAAGGCCTGTTCGGCCACTGCCAAATCCGCCCGCGAATTCACGCCCAACACCTCATCGGCAGATGCCTCTACGACGGCACAAGTGTTGCCTGCCATGCGGGCCATAGCCACCAGATCTGTCAGGTAAAGCTCGCCACTCTTATTGTTGTCAGACAGGCCGTCGATCAGTGACCAGCACAACGTGGCATCGAACATCATCACGCCAGAATTACAGAGATCGATCGTTAACTGTTCCGGCGTGGCGTCCTTGGCTTCGACTATCGCTTCCAGTTCACCATTATCATTCTGCACCAGACGCCCGTAGGCACTCGGGTCATCCGGCCGGAAACCCAGCACAACGAGATCAGACCGTTCTGCCTCGGCACGCATGGTGTCCAGTGTCTGTGGGGTAATCAGTGGTGTGTCACCAAACAGCACCGCAATCGTGCCATCAAACCCCGCCAGGGCCTCACGCGCGCATTGCACCGCGTGACCGGTTCCCCTCGGCGGGTCCTGCACAATAGTGGGAATGGGGTCAATTGCTGCTGTCAGTTCATCCATATCGGCCCCCACTACCACATGCAGGCTGTCCGCCCCGGCATCCCTGCCTACGCCAAGCACGTGGCCAATCAGCGTCTGTCCACCCACTTTGTGGAGGACTTTAGGCACGGCAGACTTCATGCGGGTGCTTTTTCCCGCCGCCAATACCAATACGGCCAAGTCTTTCAATGCCATGAGCAAGATTCCCGTGCTGGGCGTTTTACAATTTCGGCCAAACCTGCCACAAAGACTATAGTTTGACCACCATGTGCATGAGTCTTCATGAACGATCCCTTTTATGTTCTTTTCGACCTGGATGGCACCCTTGTCGACAGTGCCCTGGACCTGACAGGTGCCCTGAATCATACCTTATCGAGCCTCGATCTTCCCGAAGTTGCAGAAGACAGCGTACGCGACATGGTTGGCTTTGGTGCCCGCCGCCTGATCGAACAGGGGGTAGAGGCTGCCGGTGTAGACCTGAATGATGACGAAATTGAGGCGGCGCTACAGACCTTCCTCGACTATTACGCCGAACACATTGTGGATCGCACCCGCCCTTTCCCCGGCACCCGCAAGGCACTTGAGACCCTGCGGCGTGAAGGGGCCGTGATGGCCGTGTGCACGAACAAGCCACAGGCCCTTTCTGAAGCGGTGCTGCAGCGCCTGAAACTGCGCCACTTTTTTGGAGCCATTGTGGGGGCAGACAAGGCCCCCGAACGCAAGCCCCATAAAGCCCATGCCGAGGCCACCATGGCGGCTATAAAGGCCAACCCCGACCAGTGTATTTTTGTGGGGGACAGCGCCACCGATGTGGAAGGCGCCCACAATGCAGGCCTGCCTGTTGTGGCTGTCAGCTTCGGCTATTCAACCACACCAGTTGCCGAGCTGGGCGCTGATGATGTGGTCGATAATATGATGGACTTACCTGGTGCGATTTTCGACCTGATCGACGGTGCCACTGATTCCTGACAGCATGGCCGAACGGCCGCTGTTTCTAGCCGATACCCCTGCCATAAGTGCTTTGTCTGAGCTACTCTTCTCTCTTCATTCTATGGGGGGAAGAGGGCAAATAAGGGCGACCGAATAGCCACCCTCATTCTCCAATTTGATATCCGGCGTTACTGGATCTGCTTGATCACGGTCTCGCCGAACTCGGAAAGTCGATCCAGCCCGCCATCACCTGCGAAGAAGAACGCGGGCAGCATGACCCGGTCGACACCCATTTCAGCCAATTGTGCGGCACCGCCAACAGGGTCGCCCATCTGCATGGCAAACATGGCGTTGATTTCTACACTGCCAGCCTCGCGATCATTGGCCTCAAGCGCGGCATCAAGCCGTTGCATCAAGCCTTTCAACTCCTCTGTGTCGCCGGTACCGGGGAAATAACCCTGGGCATATTTCGCCGCGCGCCGGATAGCCAAATCAGTATCACCACCAACCACTATGGGAATGTCGCCATTGACAGGGCGGGGGTTACAGCTGACAGGCGGGAAATTGACAAATTCGCCATGGAACTCAGCCATATCATTTGCCCAGAGCGCCCGCATGGCGTCGACATATTCATCCGTGCGTGCACCACGACGTTCCCAGGGGACGCCAATGGCATCGAATTCTTCTTTCATCCAGCCCACGCCAATACCGAGCTCAACACGACCGTCGGTCAGGCTATCAAGCGTGCCAAGTTCCTTCGCTAGGATGACCGGGTTTCGTTGCGGGAGAATAAGAATGCAGGTGCCCAGTTTCAGGGTTGGTGCAGCGGCAGCCACATAGGCCAGCCAGATCAAGGGGTCAAGGATAGGCGTGTCCGGCCCTGCTGGTATTTTACCATCTACCGTATAGGGATATTTGGAATCGATTTCTTCTGGAATAATGACGTGCTCACCGCCCCAGACAGAATCAAAGCCCGCGGCCTCCGCCCGTTTACTGATTTCAATTGCCGAGGTGGAATCAATCCCGATCCCACTGGCGAAAGCTAGTCCAAACTTCATCTGTGCCTCCCTATGCACTTAAAATTTATGATGTAAACAGCATCCCTTATTCACGCAACAGATCAAGTGTTTTAGTGCAGGTTAATTTGGTACGAAAACCCCTGTGGTGTTATGCTGCACCCATTAGAACCAACTTGCGCGCCTGCCAGACAGAATATGAGTTCGACGTCAGAACCGGATACCACCCGCACATTATCGCCACCGCCGCATCGTCCAGTCTCCGCCCTGCAATGCTACCTTACATATCTTGTCAGCATTTCTATTGGCGCTGCCTGCTGGTTTTTGCTCTACGTCGCGATGCCAGAGAATAGTGCGTTCCTCAATGGGTTGATTGTCACAACGGTTTCGACATTTGTGATCTGGCTTTTCTCAATGGCCAATGGCAATTCCTCTCTTTATGACCCCTACTGGGTCATCGCACCACCACTGCTAGTACTGGGCATCGTGGCTGACAGCAATGGTGGTTTGGTAAACTGGCATTGGCGACAGTTTATGATCTTTGCCTGCTTCGTCATGTGGGCCGGGCGATATCATGTCGTTTTATTTTGGGATGGCTGGACCAAAGGCCTGAGCATCGAAGACTGGCGCTACGAAAATATGCGCAGCGCGCCAATTCCCTATTGGCTTAATTCACTGGTCGGGATGCACCACTTCCCCACCTATCTGGTCTACTTTGCCTTCGCACCAGCCGCACTTGTCCTGATGCAAACACCGCCTGAACAACCAGAACTGACATTATGGGACATGGTTGGCGCGGTGGGTGCTTTGGCCGCCACGCTCATCCAATATGTTGCCGATGCGCCAAACAAGGCGTTCCAGCAGTCACCCGCCTATCGCAACGGGGGGTCCATTCGCAGCGGTCTATGGGCCTGGTCACGGCATCCAAACTATTTTGGTGAAGTGCTGTTCTGGCTGTCACTGATCCCCTTCGCACTCGCTGCAGGCATCTTTGAAAGCCACATGGCCCTGGTGCTGTCGGGACCTGTCGTAATGGCGATCTTCTTCCGGTTCAGCGCCCACTTGATGGATAAGCGATCATTAGAGCGAAGATGCGATTATGATGGCATCATGAAAGATATTAGCCCCTTGTTGCCTTTGATTCCCAGGCGGCCAAGCTAATGGCATTCCCTAATCTTGCTTTCGGAACGAAACACAAATGACCTCATTGGCACTACTCGGCGGCGGCCGGCACGCCAGCAATGTTCTCGGCATTATTGAAGACCTCCAGGAACAAACAGGCGCAGACTTGGACGTGGTGGCAATCGTCGATGATGACTGGGACATCGACCAGCAGGAAAAATACTTTGCAGGCCGATGCGATACCTTCCTCTCAGGAATGGCATCGCCAGCTTGTTGTTTGCCCAGGGCATAAAGACCGAGCAGAAACACGCCGCCGAGGCTGGCTAATCCACCCAAAACGTAACTCA
>JAURPT010000081.1 GCA_030836535.1 Alphaproteobacteria bacterium | reverse complement strand
TGAATAATCAGCGGGCCTTTTCTTATGCAATTTATACTGAGCTAGTCTTCTGAGGCAGGTGTCGACCAGATATCGGGCTGTGTTACGGTGCCCAGATCAGACTCATTTGTCTCTTCTTCTTCACCCAAGGGTGGCAGGCCAGCCTTTTCGCGCTCTTTGGCAACGCGATCAGCTGCTTTCTGGATAGCTTCATCCAGTTCAATCTGTGTGCACAGGCCCAGGGTAACCGGGTCGGTCGGCTTGAGATTGCTATAGTTCCAGTGGGTACGTTCACGAATGGCGACAATGGTCGGCTTGGTTGTGCTGACCAGCTTAGAGATCTGCGCGTCCGTCAGTTCTTCATGATTGCGCACCAGCCAGGCAATGGCGTCCGGGCGGTCCTGGCGCTTGGAGACTGGCGTATAGCGTGGGCCACGGCGTTTCTTCGGGGCAGGCAGGTTGCTTTCGAGAAGCTCTAGCTGTGCAGACGGGTCATCTTCGCAGCGCTTGATTTCTTCTGCTGTCAGCTGTTTGCCGACAATGGGGTCCAGCCCGGTAATATTCTGTGCGATCTCGCCATCTGCAATGCCCTGTACTTCCAGCGTGTGCAGGCCACAAAATGTACCGATCTGTTCAAACGACAACATGGTGTTGTCGACCAGCCATACGGCGGTTGCTTTTGGCATCAATGGTAAAGCCATGAGTCCTCCTACGCGTCACACCGACGCGGGTTTGCTTTGCCCAAATTTCGTTGCGAGCCCCATATATAGGCGGACCAGCCCTTAAAGCAAAGCATTCCCTGCGCCAATTAGCGACTAATCTACGGTCAGGATAATTTTCCCGATATGCACGCTGGATTCGATCCGCTCGTGGGCTTTGGCGGCTTCGGCCAGGGGGAACGTCGAATCGATAATGGGTTCAAACGCACCTGCTTCCAGCGCAGGCCACACATTCTCCAATACGGATTGAGCGACGGACTGCTTGAATTCAACCGGGCGGGCACGAAGGGTGGAGCCGGTAACCGTCAACCGCTTCAGCATAATATCGACAACGGAAATGTTGGCCATGGGGCCTGCGAGGAAGGCAATGGAAACATGCCGTCCGCCGGGCTTCATCATGCCCAGGTCGCGCTGGATATAGTCACCGCCGACCATGTCGAGTACGACGTCAACGCCTTCTCCCCCGGTTTCGGTCTTGATGACCTCCACGAAATCTTCTTCGCGGTAGTTGATGGCACGGGTTGCGCCCAAATCTTCGCAGGCCTTGCACTTGTCTGTAGTGCCGGCGGTGGCGAATACTTTGGCCCCGCGATGGGCGGCCAGCATGATCGCAGATGTGCCAATGCCCGAGGAGCCGCCATGGATCAGAAAGGTTTCTCCTTCCTGCAATCTGCCCAGGTCAAACCAATTGGTCCACACCGTCATAAAGAACGCCGGCAGGGCGGCTGCCTGGATCATGGAATAGCCTTTGGGAATGGGCAGTAATTGGCGCGCATCAACCCGGCAATAGGTGGCATAGCCGCCCCCTGCGAGCAGAGCGCAAACCTCGTCACCCACACTATAGCCGCTGACATTACTGCCCACGGCGGCAATTGTTCCGGCGACTTCAAGCCCCAGGATATCTGATTCGCCCGGGGGTGGCGGGTATTGACCCATGCGCTGGACGGCATCTGCACGGTTCACACCGGCGGCATGAATGCGGATCAGCACATCATCGGGGCCATATTCGGGCACCGGCAGGTCAACCAATTGCATGTTTTCAACCCCACCTGGGCTCGTTACCTGAATAGCGGGGGCAACGCTGGGCAGCGAAGACATATCTTGCTCTTTCGTTGGAATTTGGATGAAATCTATATAGCAGACCCACTTTGATGAGGGAGCAGAAAATGGACTTTGATGAACCACAGAATACAGGCGATAGCGGGGCAGCCAGCCTGGCCACCGAATCGCTCGATGACCTCTCCGTATTTGAGCTTGAAGAACGCGTTTCACTGCTCAAAGCAGAGATTGTCCGAACAGAATTGGCGATTGAACGTAAACAATCGGGCCAGTCGGAGGCGGAAAAGTTTTTCCGTTAATCTTCTGTTCAGATTGAGAGCGCTATGGTTTGCACAGTTTGATCGCAACCCTCCCACGATCGATCTGAACTCCCCAAACTTGGGCCACTCTGTCGAAAGACGGGTGGCCCAACCTTTTTTCAGCATCTGCGACGCCCAAATAAAAAGCCCCCCGCCCTAGAGCAGGGGGCTTGAACATGTTTGGCAGCGAACGTTTAGGCTGCTTCGTGGTCAATGACCCTCTGGGTGCCAGAAGAAATGTTGATCTGGCGCGGTTTGCGTTCTTCCGGGATTTCGCGCACCAGGTCGACATGCAGCAGGCCATCTTCCAGGCCTGCGCCGGTCACCTTGATCGTGTCGGCCAATGTAAAGCGACGGGTAAAGGCGCGCTTGGCAATGCCGCGATGCAGGTAGACAGAGGTTTCCTTGTCTTCAGTGTCGTCATTGTCTGCGTTGGCCTTGCCGGAGACCTCCAGCACACCATCATGAACGACGACATCCAATTCGCTTTCGCGGAAGCCAGCGACGGCCATGGAAATGCGATAGGCGTCGTCACTGAGTTTTTCGATGTTATAGGGCGGGTAACCGTTGCCTGTGTCCTGGCGCGTGGCCGTGTCGAACAGGCGGTTTAAATTGTCGAATCCAACACTGGACCGCAACAGGGGGGACGTATCGAACATACGCATGGCTTATTCTCCTCTTGAGCAATAAGTAGGGGCCCACCAATCGGTCGGGCCTATGGTCATGCAGGCCCATTATGGCACCTGCAGACATTAGATGGGGAGTTTCCGCGCTGTTTCAAGAGGGGGCTTATGGCGGTGACCAGCCAAAAAAAATGGCGCCCGCAGGCGCCACTTCCAGGCTGTTTCCAGCCGATATGCGTATTGCCGACTAGATGTCGAACTGAGCAAAACGCTTGTTGAACTTGGCCACCTGGCCGGTGTCCAGAACACGCTTTAAGCCACCGGTCCAGGCCGGGTGGGAAGCCGGGTCGATATCAAGGGTCATAACGTCACCCTCGGCGCCCCAGGTTGTGCGCGTTTCAAAGCTTGTGCCGTCAGTCATCTTCACCGTGATGGTGTGATAGTCGGGATGAATATCGTTCTTCATGGGTTTGCTCCACTCTGTGCGGGCGACTGTATACATCCCCCGTCGCGGCTGCGCAAGGCGATTATGGGCATGATTGTGCAATCTTTCTGTGCAGGATTACGCCTGTTGGTTGCTCTGACGCCACCCTATTGTTAAGAGGGTGCAAATTTTGCCACAGAGCGGCAACTGCAAGGCATGCAATGAGTACAATTGTTGAAACTTCAGAAGACGTAAACCCGCAGGCCACCCCTGTGTTCGGGGATGCCCCGCGTCGCGATATCGGCCAGCTGCGATTCATTGGCCAGTTCCTCAAACCATACAAGTTGGTGGTGTTTGGGGCGCTTGTTGCGCTTGTGGTTGCGGTGGCTGCGGTGCTGACCTTTGGGCCTGCCTTGCGCAATATGGTCGATTATGGCTTCAGCGCTGAAGGCCTCGAATCGATCAATAGTCAGTTTTTCAGCCTGTTCATTGTTGTCATGGTGCTGGCGCTGGCAACAGCTGTTCGGTTTGCTTTTGTTTCGTGGCTTGGCGAGCGGGTGGTCGCCGATATGCGGGCCCGTGTCTACAACCATGTCATTTCATTGAGTCCCGCCTTTTTTGAAGAGAATCGCTCGGGTGAAATCGCCTCGCGCCTGACCGCAGATACAACGCTGATCCAGTCTGTCGTGGGTTCCAGCGCCTCTATTGCCCTGCGTAGTACTTTTACGGCGGTTGGCGGCACGATCGGACTGGCGCTGACAAGCCTGAAACTGACCGGCCTGGTCTTGCTGGCGGTGCCGTTGGTTATCGTACCGATTCTGGTGCTGGGTCGCCGGGTGCGGAACCTGTCCCGGTCCTCGCAGGACCGCATTGCAGACCTTGGCGCGGTGGTGACAGAAAGTTTCGGGGCAACCCAGACGATCCAGTCTTTCAATCACGAGCAGGAAGATCGACACTTTTTCAGCCGCATTGTTGAACGGACTTTTGATACGGCCTTTCGTCGTATTCGTATGCGCGCGGCCATGACCTTTGTCGTCATCATGCTGGCGGTTGGGGCCATTGTTCTGGTGCTGTGGGTTGGCGCAGGTGACGTGATCACCGGGGAACTTATGGCCGGTGAACTGGCACAATTCGTGTTCTATGCCATTGTGGTCGCTGGCGCTGTTATCGGTGTCAGCGAAAGTTATGGTGAGCTATTGCGCGCTGCCGGTGCGGCGGGGCGGATGCTGGAGCTTGTCTCTGTTGTGCCGGAGATCGCGGCACCAGAAAATCCGATCCCGCTACCTGCGGAGCCACTTGGCTCCGTATTATTTGAGGATGTGACGTTCCATTATCCTTCGCGACCGGATTCGGCGGCCTTGCACGGCCTTTCGATTGATATTCAACCCGGTGAGACCGTGGCGCTGGTTGGGCCGTCTGGCGCGGGTAAGAGTACGGTGTTCCAGCTGCTGCAGCGTTTCTACAACATCCAGGGCGGCCGTATCATGGTCGACGGCGTTGACGCGGCCCTGGCCGACCCTGCAGATGTGCGTCAGCGCATGGGTATTGTGCCGCAGGATACGATGATCTTTGCCGCCAGTGTGCTGGAGAACGTGCGCTATGGTCGGCCCGACGCCAGCGATGAAGATATCCAGGCGGCGATCAAAGCGGCTGCGGTTGATGAGTTCATCAATGATCTGCCCGATGGCCTGCAGACGGAACTGGGTGAGCGGGGCGTGCGCCTGTCTGGCGGCCAGCGGCAGCGCATTGCCATTGCGCGTGCCATCCTGCGAAACCCGCCCATTCTGCTGCTGGATGAAGCAACCAGCGCGCTAGACGCCCAAAGTGAACAACTGGTTCAGCAGGCACTCGAACGCCTGATGGAAAACCGCACAACGCTGGTGATCGCCCACCGGCTGGCAACCGTATTGCAGGCAGACCGTATTCTGGTGATCGACCAAGGGCATCTGGTTGCCCAGGGCAACCACGCGGAACTGATGGAACAGGGTGGGCTTTATGCCCGTTTGGCAGACTTGCAGTTCGGTACAGAGCGCAAGGCAGCAGAAGCGGCTGCTAGCGCTGGGTTAGCATAAATTCTATACGACGGTTGCGGCGGTTCGCCTCTGCCCCCGTGTCATTGGTAATCGGCTGGAATTCACCAAAGCCAGTAGCCGCAAGTCGGTTTGGCGGGATGCCCTGGCTGACCAGATAGCGTACCACTGCCGTAGCACGTGCCGTCGACAGTTCCCAGTTTGATGGGAACAGGGCCGTGTTGATGGGTACAGGGTCTGTATGGCCATCGACACGCAGCACCCAGTTGATCTCTGGCGGAATGCGGCCAATGACGCCCCGCAGGGTTGTTGCCAGCGTATTCAGCTCAGCCTTGCCCGCGGGGTTCAAAGATGCCGAGCCAGAGCCGAACAAGACCTCGGATTGCATGACAAAGCGGTCCCCGACAATTTGGATGCCGGGCTGTTTGCCAATAGCTTCCCGCAGCCGACCGAAAAATTCTGACCGATAGCCGGCCAGCTCATGCACCCGCTGGGCAAGTGCCACATTCAGTCGCTTGCCGAGGTCAGAGATAATGGCCTGCTGTTCCTTGTCGCGTTTTTCCGAAGCGATCAGCGCGGCTTCCAACCGGGCGAGCTGTTGACGCAGGGCGGCGATCTGCTGGCTCAACAGCTGCACCTCGTCGCGGGCAGCCTTCAGTTTGGACTGCCGGTCTCGCAATTGGCCTTCCAGCGCGGCGATCTGTCCCTGCTGTTGCTGGCTATTGGCAATATTACCCTGGGCTTCACGTAGGGCACTTTCCAGCGACATAACTTTGGTTTCCAACTCTTCGCGTTCCAGATTGGCGGTCTGCAAAGAGGCTGAAAGCTGCGCCAGGTTCAGTCGCATATTCGCGGCTTCTTCTCGTTCCATGGCGAGGGAACGTTGCAACTGATCAATCGTTTCATTGAGGCGCGACAGTTCTTCATCCTGCCCCGACACCGTCTGGCTGAGGAACACCTGTGCCAGTACGAACATCGACAGCAGGAAAATGATCACCAAGAGCAGCGATGACAGAGCATCGACAAAGCCTGGCCAGTGATCGCCACCACTTCTGCGGTTCTTCTGTCGGGAAAATGCGGGCATGCGGTGTATGGCCTATTGGCGATTTTCAATGGCACCGGCAACGGTGCGCGCCAGCAGCTTGATTTCGCTGCGCAATTCATCCAACAGCGCATTGCGATTATCTGTCAGGTGTTGCTGCATCTGGCCCATATGGACGTCGAGATTGCGCAAATGCTCGCGGCTGGCCTCATCCAGTCCGTTGTCGGCCTTGGCCATAATATCAGCCAGGCTGCCCAGCTTTTCGGTCAGGGCCAGCACGGCACGGTTGGTATCGTTCCGGCCTTCTTCAGACCGGGCGAAAGTGCGTTGTAAATTGTCGACGGTTTCTGCCGTCTGTTCCAACAGGGCGGTGACATAAGCAGGAACAGACTGTTCGCCGTCGCCCAGGCTGGCACCCGCCCCTGAAAGGCGAGTGATGCCGGAAAGCCATTCTTCCAGATCGTTATAAAACCGGTTCTGGGCCTGGCCAGCCTGCAGGTCCAACAGGCCCAGCACGACAGACCCTGCCAGACCAAACAGGGAGGAGGAAAATGCGGTGCCCATACCCCCGAGAGGTTCTTTCAGGCCAGTCTTCAATTCATCGAACATCAGGGCAAAGTCGCCGCTGGAAACATTCAGCGTATCAATGGTGGTGCTGATGGAGCCGATGGTTTGTAGCAGGCCCCAAAAGGTCCCCAGCAGGCCCAGGAAGATCAGCAGGCTGATCACGTAGCGGGAAATTTCGCGTTCTTCGTCAAGTCGGGCACCAATGGAATCAAGCAGTGATCGCATGGACGTCGTCGACAGCGACAGGCGCCCCTGTCGTTCTGCCATCAGCGTGGCCATGGGGCCCAGAAGCGCGGGCGTCTCAGCGTCTGATGTGTCTCGGTCTTCGCGCTTATGGTCGACAAGCCATTGAACGGCGGGCCGCAGCATCAGCACTTGCCGGAAGACATAGGCAATGCCCAGTACCAGCACAGCCATAATGGCCGAGTTCAGGAAGACGTTGGCTGTAAAGGCGCTGGCCAGGGCGGGGGCCAACACGATCGTGATGATCACGACACCCACAAGCATGTAGATCATTCGGTTTAAATAACGCTGTGGTCGCGTCATGGCGGCCTCTCCCTGTCTCCATTGGCGCGATGTGGCACCCCGCCACAAGATTAGGCGAAAATACCGCGCCGTCAAAGGTGAGGGACTGGTGTGCCAGCCTATTGTGGCAAAAAGATGATATCGACGCGTTCGCGTGGGCTGTCCGGCGCCATGCCCTTGGGGCGCACGTCAATGCGTGTACCTTCAATGCCCCGGCTCATCAAATAGGCACGAATGCTGATGGCGCGTTTCAGTGACAGGCGGCGCATGGCGCTCTCCGAATCATCCACATCTCCTGCATAGGCGGACAGCTGCAGCCTTACCCCTTTGAATTCGATGCGCTTTATGACGTCATCGAGAATTTCGGCACCGGCCAGATTGAGCTGGTCTACGCCCGGCTCAAACAGAACCGGGATGATCAGATCTTTCAAGGAGGCCGCTGTTCGCTTGCCAGCCGGTGCGGTGGAGACCACATCCGGGCGTGGTGCATTGGGGTCCTGCGGGGCCTGCTCCAGCTTGAAGGTGTTCGTCTCTAACGGGGCGCTGACGGGGGCCTCTTCGCCGGGCAAGAGGGGTGCTTCCTGTGTTTCATCTTCGGCCGGGGCGGCGCGCGCCGGGTTCAGGCCTTCAAGGGCTTCCAGGTCGATCTGCAGTGCAGGCTCGTCGGAGCTGTCCTGCGCATGTGCAACATTGGCACCGAACATGAGGGCGAGAACGAGAACGATATGGGCAACAAGTCTCTTCATGGTCATAGACTTATGCACGATTGGGCCGATTACCCAGCACTCTTTTTCTGGGCGGCGCGTTCAGCCACCGACCTGCGGCTGGTTTGCAGCAATTTCTGCATGGGTAATTGCAGCTTGTCATTGGTGGCCAAAACCTCGCCGGAATCCAGCACTTTGGCACGGCCGACATAGTCTGTGACAAACCCGCCAGCCTCGGTCACCAGCAGCATGCCTGCGGCAATGTCCCAGGCTTTCAGGTCCAATTCCCAATAGGCGTCGTAACGGCCGGCAGCGACATAAGCCAGGTCGAGCGATGCAGCACCCATACGACGAATGCCGGCAACTTGTGGCATCAGACGGGCTGAGGTGTGGAGAAATTCAGATTTGTTGCCGCGGCCATGGTGCGGAATGCCCGTGGCAATGACGCTTTTGGAAAAGTCACCGCGTGATGATACGCGCAAGCGTTTGTTGTTCATCCAGGCACCGCGATTGCGTTCTGCCCAGAACATTTCGTCCTTTACCGGGTCGTAGACCACGGCAGAGACGATGGAGCCATCCTTCTGATGGGCGATGGAAATTGCAAAATGTGGAATGCCGTGCAGGAAGTTTGTCGTGCCATCGAGCGGGTCGATAATCCAGCGGTCGCTGCGGCCAGCGCCATGAATTTCCCCCTGTTCTTCCAGCAGGAAGCCGAAATCCGGGCGGGCATTCTCCAGTTCCCGAACCAACGTTTTTTCGGCGCGCAGGTCGGCGGCAGAGACAAAATCAGCAGGCCCTTTCTGGGAAACCTGCAATTGCTCAACTTCACCAAAGTCGCGCACCAGCCGCCGTGAAGCCTTGATGGCCGCATTGGTCATGACGTTGATAATGGGGGATTGGGTGGCCATGCGGCGGGGGTATCCTAGTTGGCGCGTTCGACGTATTCGTTGGATTCGGTGTTGACGATGATCTTGTCACCGACGCCAACAAACGGCGGCACCGTAACGCGCACGCCATTTTCCATCACAGCTGGTTTGTAGGAATTGGCGGCCGTCTGGCCCTTAACGACCGGTTCTGTATCGGCCACTTCCAAGACGACCTTTTCGGGTACCTTGACGCCGAGCGGGTCAGCCTCGTGGAATTCGATTTCAACTTCCATGCCGTCCTGCAAATAGACGGACTGTTCGCCGATCAGGTCAGCGTTTACCTGGATCTGCTCATAGTCTTCCATATTCATGAATGTCAGCAGGTCGGCATCGCCATACAGATACTGATAGGGCCGCTGTTCAAGGCGCACTTTTTCAACATTTTCTGAGGCGCGGAAACGCTCGTTCAGCTTGCTGCCGTCGCGCAGGTTCTTCAGTTCAACCTGCAGATAGGCACCACCCTTGCCGGGCTGGGTGTGTTCTGTCTTCACTGCGCGCCAAAGGGAGCCTTTGTGCTCAATGACGTTTCCAATCTTGATGGCGTTGCCGTTGATTCTCATCTCGTGACCTCTTGTTCTCAGACTGTCGGCGGCGCGGAACCTAGCAGGCACGGGCGTGCTGCGCAATCAATGCTTGGCCTGTAAGTGGCGATCAATTCTGGCTGAAACGGGCTTCGTGCGCGTCGATGGCGTCGTTAAAGGCGGCAACAGCGGCCTTTGGGCCTTCGGGGTGGTCCCAAACCCCACCTGCAACAGCCAGAAAGTCTGCGCCAGCTTCCAGCAGGGTCGTACAATTCTCAACCGTAACACCACCAATGGCCACACAGGGCACTTCCATAATTTCGGCCCACCATTGCAGGAGGTCCGGCGTTGCCGATGTCTTTGGTTCTTTGGTTTTCGTAGGGAAGAAAGCCCCAAAGGCGACATAGTCGGCCCCGGCTTCTGCCGCTTCCATCGCCAGATGGCGCGAATCATGGCACGTCACGCCGACAATATAGCCAGGCCCCAAAAATTGCCGGGCTTCTTCATAGGGCGCGTCTTCTTGCCCTACATGGGTGCCATCGGCCCCGCAAGCCAGTGCGAGGTCGGGGCGGTCGTTGATCAGGAAGGCCACATCGTAAGCGTGGCAAATGGGCATGAGTGCCTGGGCTGCGGCCAAGATGTCATCATCGCTGACATCCTTTAGGCGCAATTGCAGACAGGCGACCTGGCCGCCTGTCAGCGCTTCTTTGAGCGACACAGCAAAGGAAGCCGGGTCGATCTTGGGTGGGGTGATCAGGTAGAGCTGCGGCCGTACGCGCTCAAATTCTTGCTCGTCGGCCACAGCGCTCACCAAACCTTATGCAGCTTCCTGGGAAGCGTCGTAGTCACCGCTGCGGGCCAGGCCGTTCATGCGGGAACGATGGGCGAAGACCTTCTGGGCAGCGTCAACATTGCCAGCATCGCCAGCCCATGCCTTCAGGGTAGAAGCCTGCAGGGCACGGCCATAAGAGAAGGACAGCTCCCACGGGAAGCCGCCAATCTTGTTCATGGCATTCAGGTGTTCAGTGGCTTCAACTTCGGTCTGGCCACCAGACAGGAAGCAGATGCCCGGTACGGCGGCCGGTACGGTGCGCTTGAAGCATTCAATCGTGCGTTCAGCAACTTCCTGCACACCAGCCTGGTCTACACAGTCAGCACCGGAGACAACCATGTTCGGCTTCAGGATGGTGCCTTCGAGCATCACGCGCTGTTCTGCCAGGGCGTCATACAGGGCGTTCAGGGTGGCTTCGGTCACGTCCTGGCAACGCTGGGCGGTGTGACTGCCGTCCATCAGCACTTCAGGTTCCACGATGGGCACAATGCTGGCTTCCTGACACAGGGCAGCATAGCGGGCCAAAGCATGGGCATTGGCGTTCAGCGCATAGGTGCTGGGAATGTCATCGGTGATCGAGATCGTGGCGCGCCATTTGGCGAAGCGGGCACCGATTTCATAATATTCAGCCAGGCGTTCACGCAGACCATCGAGGCCTTCGGTCACGGTTTCGCCTTCAGCGCCGGGCAGGGCCTTTGCACCCTTGTCGACCTTGATGCCGGGGATCACACCGGCATCCTGCAGTAGCTTAACCAGTGGCATGCCGTCGGCTGCGGTCTGGCGAATGGTTTCGTCAAACAGGATCACGCCTGAAATGTGGTCGCCAATGCCCGCCGTGCGGAACAACAATTCGCGATAGTCGCGACGATTGTCTTCCGTATTGGGGACGTCGATACTCCCAAGACGCTTGGCAATAGTGCCGGTGCTTTCATCCGCCGCCAAAATACCTTTGCCGGGTGCTACCATCGCATTTGCGACCGAGATCAGTTCTTCCTTGGACATGTCCGATCCTTCCATCCATATAGTTGCGGCGGTGCGACCGCCCGTTCGTCTCTATTCCTGACCAATTATGATGCCAAAACTTTAACGCCTGGCAAATCCTTGCCTTCAAGCCACTCAAGGAATGCCCCGCCAGCAGTGGAAATATGGCTGAAATCTGCTGCAACCCCTGCATTGTTCAGGGCTGCAACCGTATCACCGCCACCAGCGACACTTAACAGGGTGCCTTCCCGCGTCAGGCGAGCGGCTTCCTGGGCAACGGCATTGGTGCCGTTGTCGAATGGCTTCACTTCAAACGCACCCATTGGGCCGTTCCACAGAAGTGTGCGGCACTGGCCGAGTGTGTGCTTGAGCTCATCAGCAGAATTGCTGCCGATATCCAAAATCAGATCGTCTTCTTCAACGCTGCCGATAGTGATCTCCCGGACGGGGACATTGGCAGCAAATTCCTGCGCCACGGCTGCATCAATGGGCAGTACGATCTGGCAACCAACTTCTTCGGCCTTGGCGAAGATATCAGCTGCTGTGTCTTTAAGGTCCTTTTCACACAGGGAGGCGCCAATATCGACGCCCTTGGCATAAAGGAAGGTGTTGGCCATGCCGCCGCCGATGATCAGGTAATCGACCTTGTCGACCAGCGTGTTGAGCACATCCAGTTTAGTAGAGATCTTGGCACCACCGACCAGGGCTGCCACAGGGCGCTCTGGCGTTGCGAGCGCGGCCTCCAGCGCTTCCAGCTCGGCGGCCATGGCCAGGCCAGCGGCTGAGGGCAAGTGGTGCGTAATGGCTTCAGTGCTGGCATGGGCCCGGTGGGCGACAGAAAAGGCGTCGTTCACATAGGCGTCGCCCAGCTCAGCCAGGCTGGCTGCAAAGCCGTCGCCATTGGCTTCTTCGCCGGCATGGAAGCGCAGGTTCTCCAGCAGGGTAATGTCGTTGTTTGCGATCACGCTGCTAGCGGCCTCGCCGATGCAGTCTTCTGCAAAGGCAACATCACGGCCTAGCGCTTCAGCCAGCGGGGCAACGACAGGGCGCAATGAACCAGCGGGCACAATCTTGCCCTTGGGACGGCCGAAATGCGACAGCACAACAACCTTGCCGCCACCATCCAGAATAGCCTGGATAGTTGGGATCACCGAGCGGATGCGCGTGTCGTCAGAGACCGCGCCATCCTGCATCGGGACGTTGAGATCGGCGCGGACAAGAATGGTCTTGCCCGCAATCTCCAGGTCGGGAAGCCCTCTGAAACGACGTTTGCTCATGGGCTGTTCCCTCCGTATCGCTGGTTATTTGGCCGCAGCCATGACACGAGCGGTATCGGACATCCGGTTAGAGAAGCCCCACTCATTGTCGTACCAGCTCAGGACGCGCACCAGGCGGCTGCCGGTAATCTGCGTCTGTGCCAGGTCAACGCTGGAGCTGGCCGGGCAGTGGTTGAAGTCGATGGAAACGCTAGGTTCTTCAACAATGTCGAGCACAGAGGCCAGGGCGGTGTCGCCGGTGGCAGCAGCGCGAACCAGTTCGTTGACTTCTTCAACCGTCGTGTCGCGGGATGCCTGGAACTTCAGGTCAACAACAGAGACGTTCGGCGTCGGTACGCGGATGGATGTACCGTCCAGCTTGCCGTTCAATTCCGGCAGCACCTTGCCAACAGCGCGAGCAGCACCGGTGGAGGTGGGGATCATTGACAGGCCAGCAGCACGAGCGCGCAGCGGGTCACCATGCAGGCTGTCGACGATGTTCTGGTCGCCGGTATAAGCGTGGATTGTGGTCATGAAGCCAGCTTCAATGCCGATGCCGTCATTCAGCACCTTGGCCATCGGGGCCAGGCAGTTGGTGGTGCAAGATGCGTTGGAAACGATCTTCTGGTCAGCGGTAATGGTTTCGTGGTTCACACCGTAAACAACCATGTTGTCAGCGTCGCCAGACGGGGCCGAGATCAGCACCTTGCCAGCGCCGGCATCAAGATGGGCCGCAGCCTTGTCGCGGGCGGTGAAGATGCCCGTGCATTCAAAGGCAATGTCGACGCCCAGTTCGCCCCAAGGCAGGTTCGACGGGTCGCGTTCGGCAGTTACCTTGATGGCGCCTTTGCCAACATTCATGGTGTCGCCGTCAACGGTGACGTCCTGTGCCAGGCGGCCATGGACAGAGTCCTTGCGCAGCAAATAGGCGTTGGTTTCAACCGGGCCAAGGTCGTTAATGCCGACAACTTCAATATCGTCGCGGTCAGATTCAATGATCGCGCGCATGACAAGGCGGCCAATGCGGCCAAATCCGTTAATTCCTACCCGAATGGTCATGTGATGCTCCGTTCTATTGGTTTGCCGCTCTACAGGCGGGCTTTTGCTTCCTCGATAACCCGCTCTGCGGTGATGCCGAAATGGTTATAGAGGTCATTAATGGGGGCGGATGCGCCAAAGCTGTCCATGCCAACAAAGCCACCCTTGTCGCCAATCAGGCTTTCCCATCCCTGGCGAACACCGGCTTCGATGCCAATGCGGACGCCATTGCCCAGAATGCCGGCGCGATAGTCATCGTCCTGCTGGGCGAAGAGTTCGAAGGACGGGACAGAAACCACCTTGGTGGCAATACCGTCTGCTTCCAGCGTCTTCTGAGCGTCGAGCGCAATGGCAACTTCTGAGCCAGTGGCCAGAAGGGTCACCGCTGCATCGCTGCTGGCGGCGCTGACTTCATAAGCACCGCGGCTACACAGGTTGTCTGCTTTGTAGTCGGTGCGCACCTGCGCCAGGCCCTGACGGGTCAGGGCAATAACAGATGGCGTTTCTGCTGATTCCAGTGCCAACTGCCAGCATTCGATGGTCTCAACCACGTCTGCCGGGCGGTAGACATTCAGGTTCGGCATCGCACGCAGGCTGGAGACATGCTCCACAGGCTGATGTGTCGGGCCGTCTTCACCCAGACCGATGGAATCATGGGTCATGACATAGATGACACGCTGCTTCATCAGGGCCGACAGGCGAATGGATGGGCGGCAATAGTCTGTAAAGACCAGGAAGGTGCCGGAATAGGGAATGAACCCGCCGTGCAGCGCAATGCCGTTCATGGCTGCGGCCATGCCGTGCTCGCGCACGCCGTAGTGCACGAAGGAGCCAGAGAAGTCATCTGGCGTTACCGGCTGCATTTGGGAGGAATTGGTGTTGTTCGACCCGGTCAGGTCAGCAGACCCGCCAATAGTCTGCGCGACTTCACCATTGATGACTTCCAGCGCCATCTGCGAGGCTTTGCGGGTTGCGACCTTCTGTGGGTCTGCCGCCAGGTCTTTTTTATAGGCCTGGATGGCACCGTTAAGGGATGCAGGCAATTCACCAGCGTTGGCCGCGTTGAACGCATCACGCTTGTCGGCGGGCAGGGCGGCCAGGCGGTCTTGCCAGGCGGCATAGGCGTCGGCACTGCGGGTACCCGCTGCGCGCCATGCAGACATCACGTCATTGGGGATCACGTAGGGCGCATGCGGCCAGCCAATGGCTTCACGTGTCAGGGCAATTTCATCGTCACCCAACGGGGCGCCATGGGTGCCGGCTGTGCCCTGTTTGTTGGGCGAGCCAAAGCCAATGGTCGTCTTGCAGGCGATCATTGACGGGCGGTCGTCTGCCTTGGCGGCGCGAATGGCGTCGGCAATGGCGGCGGTGTCGTGGCCGTCGATGCTTTGGACGTGCCAACCGCTGGCGGCAAAGCGTGCACCCTGGTCGTCGCTGACAGTGATGTCGGTGGATCCATCAATGGTGATGCCGTTGTCGTCGAACAGCACAATCATCTTGGAGAGGTTCAGGTGACCCGCGAGTGAAATAGCTTCGTGGCTGATGCCTTCCATCAGGCAGCCATCGCCTGCGATCACATAGGTGTAGTGGTCGGCAATGTCGGCGCCATAGCGGGCGGCCTGCAGCTTTTCGGCCATCGCCATGCCAACAGCGTTGGCAATACCCTGACCCAGCGGGCCGGTCGTTGTTTCAATACCGGCTGCTTCGCCAAATTCCGGGTGGCCGGCGCACGGGCTGCCGAGCTGACGGAAATTGCGAATGTCATCCATGGAGATGCTGTCATAGCCGGTCAGGTGCAACAGCGAATAGATCAGCATGGAGCCATGGCCTGCTGACAGCACAAAGCGGTCTCGGTCCGGCCAGTTGGGGTCCTGCGGATTGAACTTCATGAAGTCGTTAAACAGCACCGTGGCGACGTCTGCCATGCCCATGGGCATGCCAGGGTGGCCTGAATTGGCGGCCTGTACCGAGTCCATTGTCAGGGCACGGATGGCATTGGCCATATCTTTAAGGGGGGCTGTGGTGGCGGTCTCGCGGGTTTGCTCGTTCATGGGCGCCATCTGTATTTATAGAGTCGCTGCGGCTGCAAAGTGGCGCCACAATAGCCAACGAACCCGCTAGGTCAACAGGAAGAACGGCCTAATTAAAGCTTCGGCAAGGATTCTGCGTCGTTTTCGCCGCCGGGGTTGCAAATCTGCCGCAGAATATGCGCCAAAAGGCGATGTCTTTGGGGATCTTGATGCTGGTGCCATCCGTCAAGCGGGCCTATAAAGGCGGAAGTAATGCTGCTTTTCGTTGAAGGGGTGTAATCGGTATGAGTCAGGATCTGCAACAGGTGTCGAAAAGACTGTCTGCGGCTTTGGGCAAGCTGGAGGCAACAGTCTCTGCTGATGACCGCAGTGAACGCCTGAAACTGTTGGAGCAGGAAATTGCAGAACTCAGGGCGCAATGCGCCATGCTGATCAAGGAAAACTCGGCATTGAATGCCGCGGTTGAAGAAGCCAATACCGCTCGCCAAGACATGGAAACCCGCCATCGGTCTCTTGGCAACCAGTTGGACAACGCCATTGACCAGCTGGAAGACGTCTTGCAGGTGGAGCAGTGACATGGCCCAGGTAACCCTGAACATTAATCAACAGCCCTATGCCATCGCCTGCGCTGATGATGAGGTGGAACGCCTGGAGTTGCTCGGCACGGTTGTGAGCGAACGGGTGGCCGAACTTTCAGGTTCATTGGGACAGGTGGGCGACGCCAAACTGATTCTGCTGGCGGCGCTCACGCTGTTGGATGAAGCCAAGGTCGAGATGGATAAGTTGGCGAATGAAGCAGAGGCCGACGCAACAGAGATTGCCAATATTGCCGCTGCCGTCGCCAAGCTGGAAGATATTGCTGAAAACATCGAATCTGCCTAAAAGGGCCCTTGGTGGGTTCTGCTACGTGCGACGCACATCTATTCCCTGGGGCCAATACCATCCTCATAGGGAGCTGTCCCTGATGGAGTCCTGGCTTTGTTACACGGCGCCCACCTGCTGAGAGCAGGCCACAGAGGAATAACGACTGCGTACGGCGAAGGCGGTCCCACCAGCTTTCCATACAGCCCAGCGGTTATGCATGATATCTGCCCAACAGGAAAAAGCAGCGCTTCGCCATATTGCCCGGCAAAACCGACGTGCCGCGTATGCTGCCAAGGGTGATATCAGCACACAGCTGCAGCAGCATTTTCCCTATGAAGGTATGCCCGAGCGGGGCGTCGCTGTTGGCTATTGGCCAGCAGGGTCGGAAGCCTCCGGGGTTGATGCATTGGGTGTTCTTTATGAACAGGGATGGTCAGTCTATTTGCCCCATCGGTTGGAAGATGACGGCAACATGGACTTTGCCGCCTGGGCATCGGGCCAGGAGATGCAGCCAGGGCGGCTCGGCATCTCCATCCCGGCTGGCGTGCCCGCAATTGATCTCGAAAGCGTTGATCTGGTCGTCATCCCGCTTTTGGCGTTTGATGAAACCGGTGCGCGCCTGGGGCAGGGGGGCGGGTATTTCGACCGGGCCTTGGAGAAATGGATGTCTGCAAAACCTGTGTCTGTTATTGGCCTCGCCTATGAAGAGCAGCAATTGCCTGCTATACCGGTTGAAGCCCATGACCAGCGGCTGGACTATGTAGTGACAGACAAACGCCTGTGGCGTTTTGCCAAATGATGACGTTGAAAGGTTGATCGTTGAAACTTCTTTTTCTCGGTGACGTGCTGGGCTCCTCTGGTCGCAAGGTTATCGCTGAACAATTACCCGGCCTCCGCGAGGCGTTGGAGTTGGATTTTGTGGTCGCCAATGGTGAAAACGCCGCCGGTGGCTTCGGGCTAACGCGAAAGACAGCGGACCAGCTATTTGCGGCTGGTGTTGACGTGCTGACAGGCGGCAACCACACGTGGGATCAGCGCGAGATTCTGGATTTTATTCGTGAAGACGAGCGGGTAATGCGCCCTGTCAATTTCCCGGAAGGCACACCGGGCGATGGAGTGCGGGTGTTCGAGACAAAATCCGGTGAAAAAGTCGGCGTCGTCAACGCGTTGGGCCGGGTCTTCATGGACCCGCTGGACGACCCGTTTTTGGCGATCAACCGTGCGCTCGACAAATTGAAGCTGGGTCAGGAATGCCAGGCCATCATTGTCGATATGCATGCGGAAGCCACCTCGGAGAAAATGGCCATGGGCCATTATTGCGATGGCCGTGCCTCGCTGGTGGTGGGCACACACAGTCATGTGCCAACAGCTGATGCTCAAATTTTACCCGGCGGCACGGCCTACCAGACCGATGCGGGTATGTGCGGTGACTATAATTCTGTCATCGGCATGGATATTGAAGAGCCAATTCGGCGTTTTACCACCAAGATTGGTGGTCGATTCAGTGCTGCCAAAGGTGAAGGCACCATGTGCGGCGTGTTCATTACGACGGACCCGGCAACAGGGCATGCCACCTCGGTTGAGCCGATCCGGCTGGGCGGGCGCCTGAAACAGACGGCGGGCCAGTAGATCTGACACGGCCACCCTTTGATTTAGGGTATTTCATCACTAGAATAGGGCTTCGGCAGGGCGATACGCCATTGTTCGCCCCGGCCTATTTGCTATAAGCACCAGTCAACAGGGTGTCGCAAGGCATCGCACTAGTTCAAGACGTTCGAAAGTGGGAAGAACGAGCCATGGCAGGTCATTCCAAATTCAAAAACATCATGTATCGCAAGGGCGCACAGGACGCCAAGCGGTCCAAACTGTTTTCCAAGCTGTCCCGTGAAATTACGGTGGCCGCCAAACTGGGCGGTGAGGATATGGATTCCAATCCGCGCTTGCGCCTGGCGGTCAAGGAAGCGCGCAGCCAGTCCATGCCGAAGGATAATATCGAACGCGCGATCAGCCGCGCGTCCGCCGGCGATGGCGACAATTACGAGAACGTTCAATATGAAGGCTTTGGTCCAGGTGGTGTGTCCATCATCGTTGAGGGCCTGACAGACAATCGCAATCGTACAGCTTCTGAAGTGCGGGCCGCGTTCTCCAAGAACGGCGGTAATATGGGTGAAACGGGTAGCGTGTCTTACCAGTTCGACCATGTGGGGATGATCCAGTTCGCCGCTTCTGTCGGTAGTGCAGACGATGTGTTCGAGGCAGCCCTGGAAGCGGGGGCCGAAGACATCGAGTCTACCGATGAAACGCACGAGATTTATTGCCCGATGGAAGACTTTGCGGCCATTCGTAATGCGCTGGAAGAAGCGCTGGGCGAACCACAAAGTGCCAAATTGATCTGGAAACCGCAGAACACGATCGATGTCGAGGAAGAGCAAGCGCGTACCTTGTTCAAGTTGATTGATGTGCTGGAAGACGATGATGACGTCCAGAATGTCTTTTCCAATTTCGAGATCAGTGACGACGTGATGGAGAAGCTGAGCGCCTGATCATATCAGGCCGGTAAGCGGGGAGGGGAACCGGCATTGTCTGCTGCAAGACTATTGGGGCTTGATCCCGGCCTGCGGCGGACTGGCTGGGGTATCATCGAAACCGCTGGCATCAATCTGCGGCATGTTGCCAATGGCACCATTGTCACCAATGCCAAGGCGTCTACTGCAGCGCGGCTTGTTACCCTGCATGAAGAACTTGATGCCGTGCTCGATGCCTGGCTGCCAGCCGCCGCGGCTGTTGAAGAAACCTTTGTGAACAAGAACCCGTCGTCCACCCTCAAGCTGGGGCAGGCACGCGGTGTTGTGCTGCTCGCGCCGGCCCTCAAAGGGTTGGAGGTTGCGGAATATGCCCCCAATGCGGTCAAGAAATCTGTCGTTGGTGTTGGCCATGCTGGCAAGGGGCAAATCCATGCCATGGTGTCCATGCTGTTGCCCGGGGTGGAAATAGATAGCGAAGATGCTGCAGATGCCCTTGCAGTTGCCATCTGCCACGCGCATCATTCCAACTCCATCATCAACGCGGCTGCAGGAGGGCGCGCATGATCGCCCAACTCAAGGGCATATTGGACGCTATTGGCGAAGACTGGGCTATCCTCGATGTGGGTGGCGTCGGTTACCACGTCTTTTGTTCCGCCAAGACCTTGCAGGCACTGCCGCAAACGGGTGAGGCCACGAAATTGTCGGTGATCACCCATGTCCGTGAAGACCATATCCATTTGTATGGTTTTGCCACAGCTGCAGAGAAAGAATGGTTTGAGCGCCTGTTATCCGTGCAGGGGGTCGGCGCCAAGGTAGGGCTGGCCATCCTGTCGGTGTTGGACCCGGCCATGCTGTCGCAGTCTATTTTGGCGCAGGACAAAGCCATGATCGGGCGGGCTTCTGGGGTCGGCCCCAAGCTGGCAACCCGCATTCTCACAGAATTGAAAGACAAAGTGCCTGTCTTTGGCACAGAAGTTGAACTGGCCACCGGCGGTGGTGGTGCGGGGGCGGACCAAGGCGTGATGGCTGATGCCGTCTCGGCGTTGGAGAATTTAGGCTATCGCCGGGCCGAAGCAATGTCTGCGGTTGCCAAGGTAAACCAGGACGCCGGCGGCAATGCTGAATTGCAGCAGCTTATTACTGGTGGGCTCAAGGAGCTGAGTGCATGAGCCAGGACCCAAATACAGATCGGCTCGTCGGTGCGGGCGCCATGGGGGAAGACGGCGTGGATGCGCATATGCGCCCGTCACGCTTTGCAGAATTTATAGGCCAGAAGGCCGCCATCGATAATCTGGAAGTCTTCATTCAGGCCGCGCGCTCGCGCGGTGAGGCGCTGGACCATGTGTTGCTCGCTGGCCCGCCTGGTCTGGGCAAGACAACGCTGGCCCAGATCGTTGCGCGTGAATTGGGCGTTAATATCCTGTCTACCTCCGGGCCGGTCATTGCCAAAGCCGGTGATCTGGCGGCCATCCTGACCAATTTGCAGGAAAACGACCTGCTGTTTCTCGATGAAATTCACCGACTGAACCCAGCAGTAGAGGAAATTCTCTACCCTGCGATGGAAGACTTCCAGCTCGACCTGATTATTGGAGAAGGCCCGGCGGCGCGCTCAGTGCGAATTGACCTGCCGAAGTTTACGCTGGTGGGGGCCACGACCCGCGCTGGCCTGTTAACCACGCCGCTGCGCGACCGCTTTGGCATTCCCGTACGGTTGAATTTCTATGATGTGGCTGATCTCACTACCATTGTTGAGCGCGGTGCGCGGGTGTTGGGCATTGGCATGGACGAAAGCGGCGCGGTTGAAATTGCTCGTCGATCTCGCGGTACACCGCGTATTGCTGGACGGCTGCTGCGCCGGGTGCGTGACTTTGCGGATGTCGCAGGTGCCAAAACTGTTGATGCGGATATTGCGGATGCGGCGCTTGCGCGCATGGATGTCGACAGTCTGGGGCTCGATGCACTGGACCGTCGTTACCTGCGCTGTATTGGGGAAGGCTTTGGCGGGGGTCCGGTAGGTATTGAAACGATTGCCGCGTCGCTTTCTGAGCCGCGCGATGCGATTGAAGAAATTATCGAACCCTATTTGTTGCAGTTGGCCTTTATTCAGCGCACGCCGCGTGGCCGGGTGTTGACCGATGCTGCCTTCCAGCATCTGGGACTGGCCGTGCCGAAAGATGCAGGGCAACGACAGCTCGACCTGTCGGAGGGGGACGGGGCATGACCACGCAGCCCACCCAGGGGGGCTTCATTGACGGCGTGCACCATATGACCATGCGCGTCTATTACGAAGACACAGACACGGCGGGCATTGTTTACTACGCCAATTATCTGCGGTTTATTGAGCGTGCGCGGACAGAAATTCTGCGCCTGTTCGGGGTCGACCAATATGTGCTGATGAATGCGCCGGAAGAGGAGCGCATCAGCTTTGCGGTAACCCGTTGTGAAATCAACTATGTGCGCCCGGCGCACCTGGATGACATCATCACGGTCAAGACCACGACGACAAAATTGCGCGGCGCATCCATTCATATGGCACAAGATATCTGGCGTGACGACGAAGTGCTGATAAAGTCCCATGTGGAGGCAGCCTGCCTCAACGCAAAGGGTATGCCGACGCGCCTGCCCAAACAATTCGTGCAAAATGCGCGCGAGCTCATACCTCTAGACCTATAAGCAAAACGGTACACTGATGAACGAAGATGAAATGATGGCCCCGGTGGTTGAAACCAGCCAGTTGGATGGCACGGTCAGTGACCTGTCGATCTGGAACCTGCTGATCGAGGCCGACATCGTGGTCCAGATAGTCATGGGCATGCTGTTGATCGCCTCGCTGTGGAGCTGGGCCATTATTTTCGGAAAGATCGGGCTCTACCGTCGAGTGGCAAATCTGACGGACCAGTTTGAAGACGAATTCTGGTCCGGCCAGTCGTTGGATGAATTTTACGCCAAGATCAAGGAAAGCGCAGACCACCCCATGGCGTCTCTGTTTGTAACGGCAATGGGTGAATGGAAACGCTCGGCGAGCAATCGCCCCAAGGGCGGGTTCGGTGCGCAGCTGAACGAACGTATTGATCGTGTCATGCGGGTAACGTTGAACCGGGAAATGCAGGGCCTGGAAAAATATCTCAGTTTTTTGGCAACCGTAGGCTCAACCGCCCCTTTTATCGGGTTGTTTGGAACCGTCTGGGGCATTATGGGCAGCTTCCAATCCATCGCCCAAAGCAGCGATACAAGCTTGGCCGTTGTGGCCCCTGGCATTGCCGAAGCCCTGTTTGCCACAGCCATGGGCCTGTTGGCCGCTATTCCGGCTGTGGTGGCTTACAATAAGTTTGCTGGCGACATGGCACAGTTCGCCACGCGGCTGGAGGGCTTTGTTGATGAATTCAATGCCATTCTGTCTCGCCAGCTTGAAGGAGCGCAGGCCTGATGGCGGGCTCCCTCAATAATGGAGGCCGCGGTGGCGGCAAGTACCGTCCGATGAGCGAGATTAACGTCACACCTTTTGTGGATGTGATGTTGGTGCTGCTGATTGTTTTTATGGTGACGGCCCCGTTGTTGAATGTGGGGGTGGATGTTGACCTGCCACAAAGCAAGGCCAAGCCCCTGGCAGAAGAACGCCAGCCGCTGACGGTGACCATTAGTGCAGAGGGTAAGCTTTTCCTGGAAGAGCAGGAAATTACCCGAGGCGTGTTGGTCGAACGACTACGAGCCGTTGCCGATATCAACCAGGATACGCGTATTTTTGTGCGTGGCGACAAAGCCATCGACTATGGCACGGTCATGGAAGTGATGGGCACCATCAACGCCGCTGGTTACAACCGCGTGGCCCTGGTGACGGAGCCGATCAAGCGCCTCAAGGGGCAGTAAGAGCAGGGCTGTGGGCTACGGGATTCTCTTTTCCTTCCTGTTTCATGTCGCCATTGTTGCGGTCATTATCTTCAACCCGTTTGACTGGGCGCGTGACCCCTATGAAGACACGTTTGACGTGGAAATTATTGAATATGAGGAAATTGCCCGCAATGACGAGGCACCGCCACCGGAGCCCGAGCCCGAGCCCGAGCCTGAAGTAGAGGAAGAACCGGCACCCGAACGTATAGAAGAAGCCCCGGTTGTTGAAGAAGTTGCGCCGCCAACGACTGTCGCCAAGGACGTTGCGCCTGCTCGGGCGACCCAGCGCGTGCCGGTTATCACCCCGCGCGACAAACCACGTCCGCCCAGTCGGTTCAACCTGAAGAAAATTGGTGCGCTACTCGACAAACGAGAGGTTTCCGACAAAAAGCCGCCCCCGCGGAAACTCGATATCAAGCTGGATAAGCCCAAGCCACAGATCTCTGATGGGGAACGCAAACGCCGACTGGCCAGCATTGAAAGTGCCATTGCCGCCCAGGTTTCTCGCTGCTGGTCTGCCCCGGCCGGTGCCAAATATGCTGAAGAACTGGTGGTGCGCATTCGTATTAATCTTGCGCCAGACGGCCAGCTGATCGGCACACCCAAAATCCTTGATACCTCCAGAATGCGGTCGGATGGGTTCTTCCGGGCCGCTGCGGAAGCAGCCCGACGGGCGATCCAGCGTTGCGGTAAACTGGAATTACCGGTGCAGGACTACGATATCTGGAAGGAAGTTGTTTTGAATTTTGACCCGAGTAAAATGTAGCCCAGCACTCGCGCTCCGCTCACCGAAAGGTTGCCCAGCAATGTCGTATGGAAAGTCGCTACCGCGTTTCCTGTTCCCTGTTGCCTTCGTTCTTTGCTTCGTCTCTGTCGCGCTGGTTGATCGGCCTGCACAGGCATTGATTGAAGTTGATGTCACGAAGTTCAATGTCGAGCCTTTGCCGCTGGCAATTGCGGCCTTTGAAGGGTCCAGCGAAATAGAGGTCAAGGAACAGGACATGCGGACCCTGGGGCGTGACCTTGCCCAGGTTATTTCCGATGATTTGCGTCGCTCCGGGCTTTTTCGGCCGTTACCGGAGCAATCTTTCATCCAGCGGGATGCCAGCGATAAAGCAAGGCCGCGTTTTGTGGAATGGCAGCGCATCAATGCCCAAGGGTTGGTTGTTGGCAGTGTGCGGATGATGGCCGATGGACGCATCGATGTAACCTTCCGCCTTTGGGATGTGTTTGCCCGCCAGCAGATTGCTGGCGTGCGGTATCAGACGACGGAAGATAATTGGCGGCAGATTGCCCATCGCATTGCCGATGCGGTGTATGAGCGCATCACCGGCGAAGAGGGTTATTTTGATACCCGCATTGTCTATGTGGCCGAGACAGGGCCCATCATAGATCGGACAAAACGCTTGGCGATCATGGACCAGGATGGGGCAAATCACCAGTTTCTGACGGATGGCCTCTATCTGGCGCTGACGCCTCGCTTCTCGCCAACGGCGCAGGAAATCACCTACCTGTCCTATTATAACAACCGGCCGCGGGTCTATATTTACAATGTCGATACGGGCCGCCAGGAAGTGCTGGGTGACTTTGAAGGCATGACGTTCGCCCCCCGATTTTCGCCTGACGGCCATAAAGTTGTCATGAGTATGGTGCAGAACGGCAATTCTGACATCTACATTATGGACCTGCGGACCCGCGAAGTGCGCCAGCTGACAAGCCACCCCGATATTGATACCGCGCCCAGCTTTGCGCCGGATGGCCGCCACATTGTGTTCGAGTCCGACCGTAGCGGCACCCAGCAGCTCTATGTGATGCGGGACGATGGCATGGACGTCAAACGTATCAGTTTTGGCCGCGGTCGCTACAAAACACCTGTTTGGTCCCCGCGTGGAGACCTGATCGCCTTTACCCATAGCCGGGGGCGGCGCTATTCCATCGGCGTGATGCGCCCAGACGGCAGCCGTGAACGTTTCCTGACGGAAAGTTTCCTGGATGAAGGGCCAACATGGTCACCCAATGGTCGTGTTTTGATGTTCTTCCGCCAGGTGCCGTTTAATGAGAGAGGCGAAGGCGGTTCTTATTCTATTTGGACTATTGACCTGACCGGTCGCAATGAACGTCGGATTGAGACCGAGAGTGATGCATCTGATCCGGCGTGGTCGCCACTAATTCGTTGATACGTGAAATGACGTATAAGCGTGCAGAAAATAAGAAGATATTGGCAGGAAATGCCTGCACATTCAGGGATAAGTCGGTACTATGCCGACCTGATCAGATACGAATCGGGCAGGCGCGACCTGTCAATGGATTGAGGGGATTGTGGTGATGAACGGTTTTCAGCATATCAAAACATTCGGAATGCTTTCGCTCGTGCTGTTTGTAGCGGCTTGTGCGTCGCAGGAAACAGCGCAGACAGAGGCAGAGCCGATCATCATTAAAGAGCAAATGCCCGAAGAGCCCAAGCCCGTTGTTCGCCGAAGCACAAACAATGAAGTTGCGCCGGGCAGCCAGCGTGAATTGGAAGCCATGGCCGGCCGCCGTGTCTATTTCGGGTATGACCGTTACGACTTGAACGGTCAGGCCCAGCAGGTGCTGCGCAACCAGGCGGCCTGGCTCAAGCAATACCCGCAGAAAAACATTATTGTCGAAGGGCACTGCGACGAGCGCGGCACCCGTGAATACAACCTGGCGCTGGGTGCCCGCCGTGCCAATGCGGTGCGTCGCTACCTGATGGTGCTTGGTATTGATGGTGACCGTATCCGGACCATTTCCTACGGCAAGGAACGTCCTGAAGTGGCGGCTTCCAATGAAACGGCCTGGGCGCGTAATCGTCGCGCGATCACCCTGGCCGAATAAGCCACTTGTTCGGCGCGTCCAACATGAAAAATATGCGTTCGGTGCGTGCCAGTGTGGTGCGCACCTTTGCCATTGCGTCTTTGAGCTTGGGCTCATTGGGTGTTGTTCCTGCGGTAACAGCACAGGAGAGCGAAGAGGCGCGGTTCCGTTCAGAAATGGAAATCCGGTTAATGGAAATGGAAAACCGTTTCCGTACCGTTACAGGGCAGTATGAAGAAGCCATGTATCGGCTGACGCAGATGAACCGTACCCTGGAGAATACGCTGGCAGATGTGGAGTTCCGTCTGCAGCAATTGGAGCAAGGGGCCGTTACACCTGCGCCGGCGATAGGTGACGGTGCACCGGCTGTTGAAAGCGAAGATACGCCAGCTGTTGCAGACGCGCCGTCTGTCGACGCGGGCGGTGAAATTTCTACATCGGACGTCGCTGCCCTGACAGCGCCTGCGCCCGCTGCCGCCGAGACCATTACACCTGAAACGCATCCGGAACGTTATCTCGAGGGTGAAACGCCCGAAGAACATTTCCGCGCTGCCTTCTTCCTGGTTCGAAGCGATGATTTGGACAGGGCTATTGATGCACTGCGGGCATTTGTTGCCCTGCATCCTGATCATCCCTACCGGGCCAATGCAGAATATTGGTTGGGGCGCAGTCATGGCGCGAAGGATGATCATGATGAAGCCGCGCGTATTCTATTGGCTGCCTATGACCGTCATGCAGACAGCGAAAAAGGGGCGGAAATATTGCTTCACCTGGGGCTGAGCTTGCACAATCTCGGCCAGAATGAAGGGGCGTGTAGCGCCTTTGGCGAATTGGAGCGCCGGTTTGCCGATATGAACCAGACGATCAGGGAAGGATTGACAGATGGCCAACAAAAGGCGGGATGCCTCTAGCCAATCTGTTGTGCCCGAACATTCGGGTTCACTCCCGCATATTGTCTCTTCACCATCAAAGCCGCTGGCGAACCCCGTATCAGCAGACGAGTTCGCACAATTGTTGGCCCCCCTCCTGCCAGATAGTACGACGTCTGTAGCCATTGCCGTCTCTGGTGGCGCCGACAGCATGGCGCTTGTTCTGTTGGCGCATCAATGGGCGCAGCAGGCAGGGCGCCATCTTGTCGCCATGACAGTGGACCATGGATTGCGCCCGGAATCGGGTGCCGAAGCAGAACAGGTCGAGCGCTGGCTCAAGCAATTGGGGGTTCGCCATGTCGTGCTGGGCGTCGAGGGAGGCAAACCTACGTCCAATGTGCAGGCCTGGGCACGCGAGCAGCGTTACATGCTGATGAGCGAGTATTGTGCTGCGCACGATATCACCGCGCTCTTCCTGGCGCATCACCTTGACGACCAGGCGGAGACATTGCTGCTGCGGCTGGCACGGGGTAGTGGGGTTGATGGCTTGTCTGCCATGGCACCTGTCATGGCGCCTGCTTTTGAAGGGGCGCCGTATCTGTTGCGCCCTCTGCTGGATGTTCCCCGAGAACGTTTGCTTGCCACACTTTCAGGGCGGCAACAGGCCTGGATCGAAGACCCGTCCAATCAGGACCAGAAATATGCGCGTAGCCGTGTGCGTCAGGCGCGGGGGACACTGGAAAGTTTGGGGCTTACGAATGACAGGCTGGCCCAGACTGCTCTTAAAATGCGGCGGGCAAAGGCGGCGCTGGATGCAGACGTATCCGGGTTGGCTGGCGCCAGTGTCGATCTGTCGAAGGATGGCTATGCCACGTTGAAGCTGGCGTCGTTTTCGATGGGGGTTGAAGAAGTTCAATTGCGCTTGTTGTCGCGTCTTCTTCGGGCGGTTGGCGGCAAGGCATACGCGCCACGGGAAGGGCGGCTAAAGGCGCTATTGGACGACATGTTAAAGGCAGACATCGGGGGTGGCCGCACCCTGTCCGGTTGCCGGTTGGTTCCTGATAGCGCGGGTGAGCAGTATCTGTTGTGTCGGGAAACACGCGGGATAGAAGGGCAAAAACCATTGCTCCCTGATACGCCAGTGTATTGGGATGGGCGCTATCGACTGGGCGTGAACACGGGCATGGTTGAAGATGGTTTGCTCGTTGGCCGGCTGGGTACGGACGGCCTGCGGACGATTCGTGAAACGGCAGAGGCCGACCTGTTGCAAAGCCTTCCCCGGCTTGTACAGAGTAATTTGCCTGCACTATGGCGAAAGGGTGAGGTTGTTGCTGTTTTGGTGTCAGATCAGGCCAACACTATGGTCTGTTGGGAAAATCTGGCTGTCAGGCGGTACAGGCTGCAGGTGAATCAGCACCCTAGACGGTAGAAATACCCTTGTTTGGCAAGGTAAAAACCCTATGTTTCCTTGAAGTGAGACGCATGAGCCGTCTGGCCGCAAAGCCGGTGTGGCGCTGGCCCTTAACAGGATAGTAGCTGTGAACAAGAATTTCGGACGCAACCTCTTTGTCTATGCCCTGGCAGCCGTTGTGCTGTTGGCGCTGTTCAACCAGTTCCAGGGCGGTGGTACCCGCACGGGCATGGATGCTCTCAAATATTCCGACTTCAAGGCGGAAGTGCAGAAGGGCAATGTAGACGAGGTCGTCATTCGCCGCGCGTCAATTGTGGGCAAGTACCGCAACAGCGAAGGCGGCTTTACTGTTGCCAAAGGTGATGAACTGGACCCAGACCTGACGGCGATCATGGATGCCCAGGGTGTTGCTTATGAATTTGACCCAGAAGAAGGCAGTGCATTCTGGAGCATGATCCTGGGTTGGCTGATCCCTATGGCGCTGTTGATCGCGGTGTGGTTGTTCATCATGCGGCAGATGCAGTCTGGCACGGGCAAAGCCATGGGCTTTGGCAAGTCGAAGGCGCGTATGCTGACAGAGTCCTCCAAGCGCGTGACATTTGAGGATGTCGCCGGCGTTGAAGAAGCCAAGGAAGAAGTCGAAGAAATTGTCGACTTCCTGAAGGATCCGCAACGCTTTCAGCGTCTGGGCGGTAAAATTCCGCGCGGTGCGTTGCTGGTCGGCCCCCCGGGCACCGGTAAAACACTGTTGGCGCGCGCGATTGCAGGCGAAGCCAATGTGCCCTTTTTCACCATTTCTGGCTCCGACTTTGTTGAAATGTTTGTCGGTGTTGGCGCGAGCCGCGTACGCGACATGTTCGAGCAGGCGAAGAAAAACGCACCTTGCATTGTGTTTATCGATGAAATCGACGCCGTTGGCCGCCATCGCGGCGCAGGCCTTGGCGGTGGTAATGATGAACGCGAACAGACCCTGAACCAGTTGCTGGTTGAGATGGACGGCTTTGAAGACAATGAAGGCGTTATTATCGTCTCGGCAACCAACCGACCGGATGTGTTGGACCCCGCGCTTCTGCGTCCGGGCCGGTTCGACCGCCAGATCGTTGTGCCGAATCCCGACGTCACCGGTCGTGAAAAAATCCTGAAAGTGCACATGCGCAATGTGCCGCTGGCGCCGGACGTCAAGGCCATGACCATTGCCCGTGGTACGCCTGGTTTCTCTGGGGCAGATCTGGCTAATCTGGTCAACGAAGCAGCCCTGCTGGCGGCCCGTCGTGGCAAGAAGATCGTTGCCATGCAGGAATTTGAAGACGCCAAGGACAAGGTCATGATGGGCCCTGAGCGGCGTTCCATGGTGATGTCCGAGAAGGAAAAAGAGCTGACGGCCTATCATGAGGCAGGCCATGCCCTGATGACGTTCAATGTCCCGGATACCGACCCGATCCATAAGGCGACAATTATTCCCCGTGGCCGTGCACTGGGCATGGTGATGCAGCTGCCGGAGTCTGACAAATTGTCGCAAAGCCGCGAACAAATGCATTCCCGCCTAGCGGTGATGATGGGTGGCCGTGTCGCTGAAGAGCAGATCTTCGGTTACGACAAGGTTACCTCTGGGGCGTCGTCAGACATTTCGCAGGCTACCAAGCTGGCCCGGGCCATGGTTACCGAATGGGGTATGAGCGACAAGCTTGGCCCATTGGCATATGGCGATAACCAGCAGGAAGTCTTCCTGGGGCACTCGGTCGCGCAGACCCAGAATATTTCTGAGGAAACCGCAGAACTCATCGATGCAGAAATCCGCCGCATTGTTGATGAAGCCTATGAGCTGACCAAGAACGTGCTGCACGACAAGGCCGATGACCTGCATAAGATTGCGCAGGCGCTCATTGAATATGAAACGCTGACCGGCGATGAGCTTCGCACCTTGTTGGACGGGGGTGACATCGACCGTGAAGAAGATGTACTCGATGAACCGACGACCCCGGGTAAGCCGCAGACGGTCCCGAGCGCGGGTCGACCCAAGCCCAATTTGGGCGGCTCGCCGGAACCGCAGGGCACCTAGTAGCCTGTTTATGGTGCTGTCCAAGACTTGATCCATGACAGGTGCAAGCATACCTAACGCCACTGGGCCGCTCTCTTTCGAGCGGCCTTTGGTTATGGGCGTCGTCAATGTGACGCCGGACAGTTTTTCCGACGGCGGACAATTTCTCGACCCTGCCAATGCCATTACTCATGGCAAGGCGCTATATGAGGCGGGGGCTGACATTCTCGACATTGGTGGCGAGTCGACCCGGCCCGGGGCTGACCCTGTTTCGCCCCAGGAAGAAGTCCGGCGGGTTGTCCCTGTTATCGAGGGTCTCAAAGGTCTGAGCGTGCCGCTCTCTATCGACACGCGCCATGCTGATGTCATGCAGGCCGCCTTGCAGGCGGGGGCTAGCCTTCTCAATGATGTTTCAGCCCTTACGCATGACCCGAACAGCATGGCGGTTGCCGCTGGTTCTGACGTGCCGGTCATTCTCATGCATGCGCAGGGCACGCCCCAGACCATGCAGGATGACCCCCATTACGAAGACGTCGTGGCCGAGGTGACAGCCTATCTTCAAGGCCGCGTGGATGCGTGCATGGAGGCCGGAATTGACGCCTCTCGCCTGATTTTGGACCCGGGCATTGGCTTTGGTAAAACGTTCGACCACAATATCGCGCTGATGGCCGGGCTTGGCGAACTGGTCTCGCTGGGGCACCCGGTCCTGTTGGGTGCATCCCGCAAGCGTTTTATTGGAGCCTTGACCGGTGTTGACGTTGCAGAAGATCGTGTAAGCGGCTCTGTTGCCGCTGCCCTTGCGGGAATTGCTCAAGGCGTTCATATAGTACGGGTGCATGATGTTGCAGAAACATGCCAGGCGATCGCTGTCTGGCAGGCGATTGAAAACACACGGGAAAAGACCAGCTGATCGGGACGCAGAATGGCTGAACGACAATATTTCGGAACAGATGGCATTCGTGGCACGGCCAATACCAGCCCCATGACGGCGGAGGTGGCCATGCATGTGGGTATGGCCGCCGGGCAATATTTCACCAATGGCGACCATCGCCACCGTGTGATCATTGGCAAGGATACGCGCCTGTCGGGCTACATGCTCGAGGCAGCCATGACATCGGGCTTCGCTTCCGTGGGCATGGATGTGGTGCTGGTTGGACCCATGCCAACCCCGGCCATTGCGATGCTGACGCGGTCTCTGCGGGCAGATTTGGGTGTCATGATCTCCGCGTCCCACAACGCCTATGCCGACAACGGCATCAAGCTCTTCGGGCCAGATGGCTTCAAACTGTCAGACGAGATTGAATTGGCGATCGAGACCGCCATGCAGGGTCCCATGGATGACCTGTTGGCAGGTTCCGCCGATATTGGCCGGGCCCGGCGGCTCGATGATGTTCAGGGCCGATATGTGGAATTTGCCAAGGCAACCTTCCCAGCCAGCAAACGGTTGGAGGACCTTAAGATCGTGCTCGATTGCGCCAACGGCGCGGCATACAAGGTTGCCCCCGCCGTGCTGTGGGAACTGGGGGCAGACCTGGTGACCATCGGTGTTTCGCCCGATGGCTTCAATATCAATGAAGGCTGTGGGTCAACGGACACTGATTTGCTTTGCCAGACGGTTGTCGATGAACGTGCCGATATCGGTATTGCCCTGGATGGGGATGCCGACCGGTTGCTGGTTTCTGATGAAAAAGGGCGTTTGGTCGATGGCGATCAGCTGATGGCCTTGATCGCCCGATCCTGGCAGCAGTCGGGTCGAATCAAGGGCGGTGGCATCGTTGCAACTGTGATGTCCAATCTGGGGTTGGAACGCCATCTGGAAGGCCTTGGCCTGTCGCTCGCCCGCACCAAGGTTGGCGACCGCTATGTTGTCGAACACATGCGGGCGCATGGCTTTAACCTGGGCGGGGAACAGTCCGGTCATATGGTGATGACGGATTACGGCACCACTGGCGACGGGCTTGTCTCGGCCCTGCAGGTGCTAGATGCCCTGGTGGATTCGGGCAAGCCTGCCAGCGAGGTTTGTGCCGTATTCGACCGTACGCCGCAGATTTTGGAAAATGTGCGCTTCACTGGTGCTTCCCCTTTGAATGATGCCACCCTTAAAGCAGCGATAGCCGAAGGGGACGCGCAGATGGGCGACAAAGGCCGCCTGGTCATTCGCCCTTCAGGCACCGAGCCTCTTATTCGCGTGATGGGCGAATGCAATGATGAAGCATTGCTGCGGAATATTATCTCGGACATCGTAAACGCGGTAAAGGCAGCCCAATGACCCAGGGTCGCGTGCTGGTGATCGCCGGCTCTGATTCGGGCGGCGGCGCGGGCATTCAGGCTGATATCAAGACAATTACAGCTCTGGGCGGCTATGCGGCCACGGCGGTTACCGCGCTGACGGTGCAGAATACGTTGGGGGTGCAAGCGATTGAGCCTGTTTCGACAGATTTTGTCTCCAGGCAGATAGAGGTTGTCCTGGATGATTTGGGTGCCGATGCGATCAAGATTGGCATGCTCGGCTCGGCAGACATTGTGCGCAGTGTCGCAGACGCGCTGGCCGGGTTCGATGGCCCGATTATTCTCGACCCGGTGATGGTGGCCAAAGGCGGGGCCAGCCTGCTGGAAGATGATGCGACGTCGAGCATGATAGAGCGCCTGATACCGATGACCTATTTGCTGACCCCGAATATCCCGGAATCAGAAGTGTTGACAGGTTTATCGATTGGTGGCGCGCCAACAATGGCGCCGGCTGCCCGCGCGCTGCGCGATATGGGTGCCGAGAACATCCTGCTCAAGGGTGGGCATCTGGAAGGCGAAATGCTGACGGACCTACTGTTGACACCAGAAGGACCCACGGCCTTTCAGGCCCGGCGGATAGAAAGCCAGCATACACACGGGACTGGCTGTACCCTGGCGAGTGCCTGTGCGGCAGGACTTGCGCTGGGGCAGGACTTGCCCACGGCGATTGCCCGCGCCCGGGCCTATGTGCGTGAGGCGATTCGCACCGCACCCGGATTCGGTGCGGGTCAGGGGCCGTTGAACCACGGTCACCCGCTGCAGGGAGGCTAGAACGCCTGCGTTTCCTGCATTCCAGATGTGATAAATGCTTCGTTGACATCATACCGCCTGACCCTATTATCCGCCCGAAACTGGCCGGAAACGGCCATCGGTTGCGCGAAATTATGACAGAGCACGCACCATGACAGCAGTCGCTGAAAAGCCGAACACACGGCCCGCGAACCCCAATTTTTCCTCAGGCCCCTGTGCAAAGCGCCCGGGTTGGTCACTTTCTGCGTTGGAAGATGCCTGCCTTGGCCGGTCCCATCGGTCTGGTCCGGGCAAGGCCAAGCTGGCAGAAGCTATTGACCGTACCCGTGCGATTCTTGGCGTGCCAGAAGACTACCGCATCGGTATTGTGCCGGCGTCTGACACCGGCGCCGTTGAAATGGCGCTGTGGTCACTGCTGGGTGCTCGCGGTGTTGATGTACTGGCATGGGAAAGCTTTGGTTCTGGCTGGGTTGGTGATGTGCTGAACCAGTTGAAGCTCGATGATGTACGTCGCATGGATGCCGATTATGGCGAATTGCCCGACCTGTCCCTGACAGACCCGGACCGTGACATTGTATTTACCTGGAACGGTACGACATCTGGTGTCTGCGTCCCCGATGGCGACTGGATTGCAGACGACCGTAATGGTCTGACGATCTGTGATGCAACCTCTGCCGTGTTTGCCATGGACCTGCCGTGGCAGAAGCTCGACGTCGTCACTTACTCTTGGCAGAAGGTGATGGGTGGTGAAGCAGCCCATGGCATGCTGATTCTGAGCCCGCGTGCTGTAGAGCGGCTGGAAAATTACAGCCCGGTCTGGCCCATGCCAAAGATCTTCCGCCTCACCAAGGGTGGTAAGCTCATAGATGGTGTCTTCCGGGGCGAGACCATCAACACGCCATCTATGCTATGCGTGGAAGACTATATCGACGCCCTTGTCTGGGCCGACGGGCTTGGCGGTCTTGAGGGACTCATTGGCCGCTCGCAGGCCAATTTGGCGGCGTTGGAAAACTGGGTTGCCGGTGCCGATTGGGTCGACTTCCTTGCAGGAGACAAAGCCATTCGTTCCAACACATCTGTTTGTTTGAAGATTGTAGACCCCTGGTTCACCGCGCTTGATGCGGATGCACAGGCAGCGGCTGCCAAAAAGATCGCCTCCCTGCTGGATGGGGAAGGCGTGGCCTATGACATCGGTGCCTATCGTGATGCACCCCCGGGTCTGCGCATTTGGGCCGGTGCTACGGTAGAAACATCAGACCTGGAAGGTCTCACCCCCTGGCTCGATTGGGCCTTTAACGAGGTAAAGAACGCATGACCAAAGTTCTCATTTCCGACAAGCTAAGCCCACGCGCGGCTGAAATTTTCCGCGAACGGGGTGTCGAGGTTGACCAGATTACGGGTATGAGCCCGGAAGAACTGTCTGCCTGCATCGGCGACTATGACGGTTTGGCTATTCGCTCTGCCACCAAGGTAACGGCTGATATCCTGGCCGCCGCTGACAATTTGAAAGTTGTTGGCCGCGCCGGTATCGGTGTCGACAATGTCGATATCCCCGAAGCCACCGCCC
>JAURPT010000080.1 GCA_030836535.1 Alphaproteobacteria bacterium | reverse complement strand
CTGTCGTAGGCCCAGGAATGGCAACCGCCCAGAGCGAAGGGCTTGCGCGGTTTGGCGTCTGGATTTTTAGGTGCGGGCGGGTCGTTCTTGGCCAGCTCGCGCCGATAGGTCGGGATCGCCTGGAAGGCAACAGTGGCCATCGGCCCAAACATCTCCACCACATGGGTACAACCATGTTTGCCGCCCACCTGTTCGCGGACGCGCTTCATCCAGCCCGGGCCGACCTTGAGACCGACCAGGTTCTGGAAGTTGGGCTCGACCTCGTTACAGATGGAAAACGGGAACACATCCATCGCCACTTCCATGGCCACGACCGTGAATGTGTCGTCCAAGGTCATGCGGATGAACATGTCATGCACTTTGTCGCCCGCGGCTACCTCGCCACGTGCGGCGCTGGAATAAGCATAGGCTTTCCGGTCAGTGATGCGGCCTTCAATATCCCAAAGGCCATCTTCCCGATAGAAAGCTTCCATAATAATGTCGCGATTGTGCAGCGGCTTGCGACCTGCTTGCGGCGCAGAAAGTGGCATAAATTCCTCCGTGTTCTGGGCCGCACTATGCCGGGCGGCTCAAAACAAGGCAAGCAGCCAGCACCTGGCGCTGCTAGGCGCGCTCTTACCGGTTGCGCCGGTTCAGCAGAAACAAGGCGGCAAACAGTCCGAGGCCAACAAAGTTCACCTGCAGGTCGCCAGGCCACAGCAGCAGCACGCCAGCCAGCCCCACCAGCACCTGCGTTAGCGGCACCAGGCGGCGTTCCATAAACCCTTCCAGGGCAGCGGCCAGGGCGTAGATTCCCAAAACAGCAAAGGCAAACACCTGCAACGCGGCCAGCCAATCGCCTGACAAAAGCGGCGTATAGGCAAACAGGAACGGCATGATGTAGAGCCCTTTGGCCACCTTCCAGGCCATCAGCCCCGTTGGCAGCGGTTTAGAGTCTGCAATGGCAGCAGCCGCATAGGCCACGATGCACACAGGCGGGGTGACGTTACTGTCCTGCGACAGCCAGAAGATGCTCATATGCGCCGACAGCAGAATACCTGTCAGCACCATGGGGGCGATGCCCTGTTCTATGACCAGTGGCAGCAGCTCAAGCGGAATGTCCTGCACAAAGGCCTGCGCCGCCTGGGCAAACATGGGCTCCGACAGAATGCCTGCCCACTCCGCATTGGCGCCGGCCAAAATGGCCTGGGCTGCCGGCTGCAGCGTCCCAGCCATCAGCGCGTCGACCAAATGGTTGGTCGCGATCATCTGATACAGCGCGGGGGCCGTCAGTGTGGCCAACACAATATAGCTGGCCGTTACCGGCAGGCCTGCACCCAGCACCAGCGATGCCAAGGCCACCAGCAGAACGGCAATAAACAAGTTGCCGCCCGCCCAGTCATTGACCATGAGCGAAAATGTCGCGCCGATACCAGTCGTGGCGACCACATTGACGACCAACCCAATAGCCACCAACAGCAGGGCCGTGCTGGCCATGTTACGCGCACCCAAAGACAGTGCCTCGGCGATAGCCTTGAACCCCATGCGGTGCGGCGTCAGCCAGGACGAGACTATCACGGCCACAATGGCTGCACCCGCCGAATAAGTTGGCGTAAAGCCCTCAACCAACATCGTCACCAGCACAATGATGGGGATGATGAAGGAAGGCCCCCGCTGCAAAAGGATATTGCGCAGGGGTTCACTTTCTTCATAGCTCGGCTGCAGCTCCAGCTTACGAGCGCGAATACGCACAAAGAAGGCGACCGACAGGAAGTAAAGAATCGCTGGCAGGACCGAGACCGCCACAATCTGTAGATAGGGAATTTGGGTATAGGAGGCCATCACAAAGGCGCCCGCCCCCATGATCGGCGGCATTAACTGCCCGCCGGTAGACGCTGCGGCCTCAACGCCTGCTGCAAAGCGCGGTGGGAAACCCGCCCGTTGCATTAGCGGGATGGTGACAACACCGGTCGAGACTGTGTTGGCGACGGCAGAGCCCGTGACCGTACCTGTGAGGCCCGAGGCAATGACAGCGACAAAACCCGGCCCACCAGCGAACCGCCCGGCAATGGCCTTGGCCATTTCCACCACAAATTCCCCGGCGCCAGACCGTGTGAGGAACGCCCCGAACAGGATGAACATGAACACAAAGGTGCTGGAGATGCGGGCAATAGGCCCGAACATGCCCTCCGACCCGAAGTAAGAGCGGAACGCCATGGTTTCGATAGACAACCCCGGAAACTGCAGCACGCCAGGCACATATTGCCCCCACCAGACCACATAGCTCAGGGTAATCAAGATGACGACCGGGATGAACAGTCCGGCTGTGCGGCGAACCAGCTCCAGCACCAGTCCAATCGTCAGCAGTGCAAAGAACCAATCTGTGTTGTTGAAGAGCAACCCCCGGTCAAAGAGTGACTGCTCACCGAGGATGACATAGGCCGTACCTGCTGCTGCCAGCACCGCCCCAACCAGCACAAGGCGCATGGAAAGGCTGGACAGTGTCAGCATCAACAGGATCGCGAACAGGCCATAATGCAGCGCGCTCGTCCACAGCTCTGGTAGGGTACCGAGCGTATTGGCATAGATGTGCCAGAGCGAAATGATGATCCCCGCAACGAAGATAGCGCGCTCGCGGTGCTGTTCCAGAACCTCAAACATCAGACGCCACCAGTTCAGGCTTTTCAGCGACCGGCTTTGCTTCCGGCGGTAGCAGGTGGTCGGGAATCGGAATGCCCCGCTCACGATAAAAACGCACCGCACCCGGATGCAGGGGTACGGGCAGGCCCTCTACCGCATTATCGAGCGTCATGACCCGTGTGGCCTTGTGCACCGAATAGAGGAAGGACAGATTGTCGAAGATCATTTTGGTGACTTCATAGACAACGTCTTCTTCGACATCAGCGCGCACGGCCAAAAAGTTTGGCTGGGCTGCCGTGCGGATGTCTTCATCCTGCCCAGGATATGTACCCGCTGGCACCACATAGCGACGCCAGAGGTCATGGTCTTTGTTCACCAGCGCCAATTCTTCATCAGAGAAATTCAGCGTCGTAATTTCCCCTTCACTGGCAGAATACGCCCGCACGACCGCCGAGACAGGCGCGCCTGCCGGGGCGCTGAAGCCTGCAATGGTTTTATTCTGCAGGGCATCGGCGCCAGCGCCATAGCCCAGATAGGCCCAAGTGATATCCCGGTCCTGTTCAATCCCCAGGGCCTGGAAGATCATGCTGTTTGATTCCTTGGCCCCCGAATTACGGTTCCCCACCGCAAAGGACGCGCCGGCAAAGCTCTTCATGTCAGACATATTACCGGTTTTCACCAACTCCTTGTCGACCACGAAGTGCTCTACATTAGGCCACAGCATGGTAACAGACCGCAGGTTCAACTCTGCCTCTGCCTGGCCATAGGCCCCCTGCCCCGTTTCAGCCCAAACGCCAAACAGCCCCTGGATCAGCGCAAAACCAGCCTCGCCAGACTGCAGGAGCTTGACGTTTTCGCCAGACCCTGCCGAGTTGATCGCGGAAAGGGAAATGCCCTTTTCATCCTGCAGGTTCAGCTTCACCAGCGTGCTGATCGCCACGCCGACGGGATAATATGTCCCACCCGTCGTGGCCGTCGTCAGGATATAAGACTTTTGCTCTGCTTCCTGTTGGCCACAGGCAGCAAGAAAGAAGCAAAGAAGACCGGCAACAAGCTGGCGCATGGGTGTATCCTACTGCCCGATACGCTGGGCCTTGTCCTTTTCGTTAGTACTCTTGATCTGGTTGCGAATGGCATCCCACTGTTCATCTTCCAACGCGGTAAGGCCAGAGAAATTGCCACCATTGGCCAGCCAGCCGCCCCCATCAAGCCCGATGATCTCACCATTCAGATAGTCACAGCCGTCAGCCATCAGAAACACGCCCAGATTATTGTGCTCTTCATGCTGACCAACGCGGCCCATGGGGTTTGCCGTATAGCCGGTACCAGCATCTGCACTGGCTTTGCCCGCATCGGTGCCCTGCGGCATCAGGCGGTCACCAGCACCCTTTGTGGGGAAGGCCCCCGGCGCAATCGCGTTGATGCGGATACCATATTTGCCCCATTCCACAGCGAGTGAACGCGTCATGGCCGCCACCGCCGTTTTCGACATAGCGGAGGGGACCGCATGGGCAGAGCCGTTCCAGACCCAGGTTGTCAGGATGGAAATAATCGTGCCTTTGTCGCCGCCTTCAATCCAGCGACGGCCCGCCGCATTGGTGACATAGAACGTGCCGCGCATGACAATATCCGCAATAGAGTTGAACGCGCGCGGCGACAGCTTGTGCGTTTGGGAAATGAAGTTGCCCGCTGCGTTATTGACCAGGCCCGTGAGCGGGCCGACGGACCAGATGTCGTCCATCATATCTTCAATGGATTGCGCGTCTTTGATGTCGCAGGGAACGGGGATCACCGAGCCATCATGTTCGCCCATCAATTCCTTGGACGTCTCTTCGAGAATAGCCGCGCGACGCCCAACAATGTAAAGGTCGGCCCCAAGTGAGAGGTATTTCTCGGCCATCGATTTGCCAAGGCCCGTACCACCGCCGGTGATGAGAATTCGTTTGCCTTTCAGAAGGTCGTCTTTGAACATTGCGCGCTCTTTCCTCGTCAGTTGTTGGCAATAGGCTTACAACAGACCAGACATGTTGCACAGGGATGAATGAATGCCAGCACCCAAACCAGACCAATCGATCGACGCCACGGGCCTGCGCTGCCCCATGCCGGTGCTGCGGACGCAGAAGGCGTTGCGGGGCATGGCCACCGGTCAAACACTGGAAGTCCACGCGACGGACCCGGCTTCCAAAACAGATATGCCCGCCTTCTGTTTTGGAAGCCGGGTCCGTCGCGTGGACTTCCAGT